>JAAXQI010000246.1 GCA_012974315.1 Desulfobacterales bacterium
GTATATGTATTATGTCTATATATGATGGCATATATTTGTTCTATTGGCAATGCTGAAAGCAAGAGCAGCCAACTGTAATTTTTATGTATTTAAGGACGGTTGCAGCCTGGTTTGAAAATGTGAGATTTAATCTTTTTACAATAAATTTTTATGGCTGTTAAAGAGAATATTCAAAATTCTGGAGCCTCAAAAAGCGTGGAGCAGAAGGCAGGTCCGCTATCAGTTGACTTTCTTAAATCTGTTCCAAAGGTTCCCGGCGTTTATCTCATGAAAAACCCGCAGGGGCAGATACTCTATGTCGGCAAGGCCAAAGATTTGCGTAAGAGGCTTTCGTCCTATCAGAGAGCAAGTTCTGCAGTTTCTCCCAAGACTGTTCTGCTGCTCAAAAAGGTCACTGCAATTGATACCATTCTCACCCATACGGAAAAGGAAGCTTTTATACTTGAAGCTTCACTGATAAAGAAACACAGGCCGAGATTCAATATTGAACTGAAGGATGATAAAAGTTACCCCCGCATTAAAGTTACACTGGGTGAGGAGTGGCCCAGGATTTATGTGACCCGTCGCCGCCTGAAGGATGGCAGCAGGTATTTTGGTCCGTATTCTTCTGCCGGAGCCATGCGCAATACGCTTAATCTCATTAACCGGATGTTTCCGCTGCGCAGATGCAGGGGCAGGAATGTAAAGAAAAGGATGCGGCCCTGCCTGAATTACCAGATGGGCCGCTGTCTGGCTCCCTGCAGTGGAAAGGTAGATAAGAAACAGTATCGTAGCATGGTTGATAGCGTTTTACTCATTCTGGAAGGCAGGAACAGGCAATTACGGGACCAGCTGAAAACTGCAATGCAGAATGCGTCCAAGACCCAGGATTTTGAAAAGGCGGCCATTTTTCGTGATCAATTGCAAGCCCTGGGTAAAACCCTTGAAAAGCAGGCAGTGGCAAGCAACCTTAATAAGGATCAGGATATTTGGGGCTATGTGAGGAAGGGCGCCGCCCTGGGTATAGCAATTATTAATGTCAGGCAGGGAATGGTATTGGGTAAGCTGGAGTATTTTCTGCTGGACCCAATCGGGGATGACCCTGAGGTGCTGGGTGAAGTTCTGCGTCAGTTCTATGGCATGGAACAGTCAATACCGGAAGAGCTACTGCTGCCATTCCAGGTAGCGGATCATCTTTCTTTATCTGACTGGTTGAGTGAGATTCGAGGCAGGGGAGTGCAACTTCTGGTTCCAAAGCGTGGCAATGGAGTGAAATTGCTGCAGATGGCTGAAGCAAACGGTCAGCAGGTTCATATTGACCAGGAAAACAGGGAGAGAAGTTGGCAGGAGATGGCAAAAAGCCTGCAGGCAAAACTCAACCTGCAATGTTTTGAACCTGATGATTACCGCATGATGAATGAGGTGTTGACAAGACGTTTTAAAACAGGTGAAAAAAGAAATGTACTCCCGGATCTGTTGGTTGTAGATGGGGGTAAAGGACATCTGAATGTGGCCCGAAATGTTCTCAAGAACGAAGGATTACAGGATCAGGTTGAATTGGTGTCCATTGCTAAAGATAAAGAAAATAAAACCGATAAGATATACCGGCCCGGCAGGAAAAACCCTATTAGTCTGCCGCGTCATTCACCGGTGCTTTTTTTTCTGATGCAGATACGGGATGAGTCCCATAGGTTCGGTATCGCATTTCACCGGCGTTTACGTAATAAAAGCACGCTCTCTTCGGAACTGGATACTATTGTCGGCATCGGTCCTTCACGAAAGAAAATTTTACTTAAAACCATGGGCAGTCTGGCAGCTGTAAAAAAGGCAAGCAGAAAAGAACTGGCCGCTGTTCCAGGTATTGGTCCGGAACTGGCAGAGCAGCTATGGGATCATTTTCATTAGAAGTTAGTGATTTTTGAGGTTTATTGACTAAAGACCTTGTGAGCTGATAATTATTCTTCGGTTCTTTTTTAAAAGGGGACAGATTTGAAATCTGTCCCCAGATGAGTAGGATTTCAGCCTTGAAGGAATATTTCTGCTCGAAAAATTTTGTTATTCAAGTCTGATGGTGGCGCAAAAAGTCTCAACCAACCCCGTTGTCATTTCGACCAGAGGGAGAAATCTATAAAATGCCGCATGTTACGTACTTCAAGATTTCTCCCTTTGGTCGAGGTAAGCGATAGACTCCGAATGACACCTTAGACTTTGTGAGCAATTAGCTATGTTTAAAATTATTGTATTTGAAGAGTACGGTTCAGGTGAAAAAAAGATCCAGGGTATAACCACCCATGGGACCGGGCTTGATATTATCAAGAGGTATAATATCGAGGAATCTTTGCCTGAAATCGTGGATGATCCTGAAGAGTTCATCCCCCAGGATTTTAATGCAGATCTTGTCCTTGATTTTTTGAAACATCCCGATCTGTCATCGTATCTTGCCCAGGTGTGCAAGGAGAAGAAAATCCCGGTTATCGCCTCCGGGAAGAAACGTGCGGATGCTCTTGCACCGTTTACCTGATGCGGACTTGGACGCCTGCAGGCTGCAGGCTTATATGGAGAACAATTTGGTGTTCCGGAATATAAAGTGGAAGTTGAGGAAGACAGAATTAAGAGTATAGAGGTTAAAAGAGGTGCACCCTGCGGGGCGACATGGGATGTTATGGCCAGGATCATAGGCTTGCCTGTTGAAGAAGCTATCACCACTCTGGCACGGGAGGTCCAGTATATCTGTTATGCTGACCCAAGTAGTTTTGACCCCATTTCCGGCAAGAGTCCGCTGCACTATGCCGGCGATGTGCATGCAGCAGCAATGAAAAAAGCAATTTCAGAAAAAGGTTCCTGAGAGTCGCCTATCTTGTTTCTACCGGATATTACCTTATTATATTGTACATGAAGATGAAGGATCGCGTATTTAAAAAAACCAGATTGATGTTTGTTTCACCCTGGCTATTGGCAGCCGCCATAGGTCTGCTCACCCTGATTATCGTCATTTTTGCCGCCAATAATATCAAGCGTGAAAGGGGGATGCTTTCAGAGGGGCTGTATCGTAAGGGGGAAGCCATAATACGTTTTGTCGAGGCTGGCATGCGTGCCTCCATGATGACAGGCATGATGGGTGGCATGATGGGGCTGAATGTTCCTGATGTTGACGGAGTTGCCCAGACCCAGCGGTTGATCGAGCAGGCTTCTGAATCACCTGACATTCATTATATTGCTGTCATAGATGTTTCCGGAAAGGTTCTTGTCCACAGTGACCCTGAAAAAATCGGCACAAATATCAGCAGGGAAATAAATATCCTGGATAAGGCTGATACAGGGGGAACCTTTCATATAGTTAAGCACCCAGGTTTAATTCATAAGGTTTTTGAAGTGCTGGGTCCCTTCAGGCCATTCAAGGGCAGAGGTGGAATAAACAGGTGGCGGGAGAAGTTCAGGCAGCAATACCCAACCCAGGGACCTGCTCCCCCCGATAGTTGGCATCAGTCATCTCTTGGATCAGAAGAACACCCACAATTTATTCTGGTGGGACTGGATATGACGGAGCTGGAGAATACGATCAAGAGATATCGCGTCCAGATGATATTCATGTCATTGACCCTTCTACTGGTCGGGCTGGGAGGATGGATATCGCTAATGGCTGCTCAGGGCTACAGTGTTTCCCAGGAAACCCTGAAAAGGATGCGGGCCTTTACCGGTCTGTTGATCTCAAAATTGCCGGTCGGTATCATTGCTACGGATCATGAAAACAAGATAAGAACATTTAACAGTACAGCCGCAGCCATGACCGGCATAAGTTTGGAAACGGTTCAGAATGGTGAGCCGGAGGCTGTTCTGCCTATGGAAGTTTCCAGGTTTTTCTCTCCACATGATAATAAAGATGAGATGACGGATCGTGCTGTAAGTCTTGTCGGTGCTGATAATGTCCGTTATTCACTCCATTTGAGTTCTTTGCCTGTATTTAATCAGGATTCAAATTTTATGGGGCGGGTTTTGCTCATGTATGATTTGTCAGAACTCAAGAGACTGGAAAAGGAGATTCAGCGACATGACCGGTTGGTGGCACTTGGAAAAATGGCAGCAGGCGTTGCCCATGAGGTCAGAAACCCTCTCAGTTCAATCAAGGGCTTTGCTACTCTCCTTGGTTCTAAATTCAAGGACGGCAGCCAGGAACACGAAGCTGCGGATCTCCTGGTCCATGAAGCAGAGAGGTTGAACAGATCCATTACCGAACTTTTAAATTATGCCCGGCCAACAACCCTGAAGAAAGAACAGATTAACCTCGGAGACCTGGTTTCTTCATCATTGAAGTTGATCAGTAGTGATGCCCAGGCTTTGGGAGTAAAAACCTCCCTGGAAACAGATCCGAATATTCCTGATATTACCGCTGACCGGGACAGAATAAACCAGGTATTACTCAACCTCTATCTCAACGGTTTACAGGCCATGGAAGACTCCAGCCGTGAAAAAGAATTAAAGGTCTCTGTTCATTTTGATGATACAGAGGGAAGGATCAGGATAAATGTTCAGGATAACGGGAAGGGCATACCCCAGGAGTCCATTGATAAAGTTCTGGATCCATATTTCACCACGAAGCCCGAGGGAACCGGGTTAGGACTGGCTCTTGCCTACAAGATAATTGATGAACATGATGGGACCATCCGGTTTAAGAGCACCGAGGGGCAGGGGACTACGGTTATTGTTACGTTACCTGTATAGTAATAACCCTCTTATTTTTGTTGAGTAAATTTCTCGTAAGAAACAATCGCTATGCATTCCATTGAGCTTTCAACATTACAACGTACGGAATCCCTGGGAACAGTTCTGGGTAAGATTGCAGAACCAGGCGATATCATAACCCTTGCAGGAACCCTTGGCGCCGGGAAAACGGCCTTAACGCAGTATATTGGTCGCGGTCTTGGGATTGACCCGCGCATATATATTACCAGCCCGACATTCAGCCTTCTCCACGAATATCAGGGCCGGATACCCTTGTATCACATGGATCTCTACCGGCTTGGGTCTGAAGAAGAGATCGAATCACTCGGATTTCCTGAATATTTTTATGGTCACGGATTGACCGTTATAGAGTGGCCGGAGAGGCTCGGAAGCCTTATGCCTGCAGAACGGCTGCATATTGAACTTGTCATATCCGGTGAAATTTCCCGTACCGCCCATCTAAGTGCCCATGGAGAACTTTGGCAAAAAAAAGTGGCCGATATAGTCTCTATGGTGTAAATAATCTGATTCCAGGATTAAAATCGTGTACCACATTGTAGCACGCGAGGCTGTGATGCCTGTTATGCCGACACTTTTGGCATGGACTATATTAATTGCATTATATGGAGTTATAAATTGTAGGGAGAATTATCATGGAACAAAAGCCGATTCGTTTAGAGGACTGCTATAAGACATACACCTATGATCAGGACAAGGTGTTTTCACCTTCTGAGACTGTGGCACGTTTTAAAAAACGTCTCGAAGAAGTGGATCTGGATATCTTAAAGGAAGTCAGGCGCATTGATAATGGGCGACTTGATATCCCAATCTATTTCAGTGTCACCGGCAAAGATGCCCGGGACGTTACCGGCAATAAGAAACAGATGGGAAAAGGCTGCACCCCTGAACAATCCCAGGCAAGTGCCTGCATGGAACTGGGGGAGAGATTCAGCTTCTTCAGTTTTATGAAAAATCCCGATAATTTTATTGTTGATACCTATCCGAACCTGAAGGCAGCCGGTTATAATCTGATGCCCATAAAAAGGCTGCTGCAGTCGGTCCATGATGAGATAATGGAGGAGGAAATGCTGGAGGAACTCCTGGCAGATATTCCCATTCAATGGACCTGGGCTACCAATCTGAACCAGCAGGAAGAAGTGTTGATCCCGTTTTCATGGTTTTATGCCATCAACGAGTTTAACGGTCCTTCAAACGGTAATTCCTACGAAGAGTCCATCTGCCAGGGCATTTGTGAGATAATCGAACGCCATGTATGTTCGCTCGTAAGCCACGAAAAAAGGGTCGTGCCCCGTATCAGGCTTGATTCTGCCAAGGACCCGGTTTCACGGGACCTGATAGATAAATTTATCCGAAACGGCATAGAGGTTTACCTGAATGACTTTACCCTCGATACAGGTGTGCCGACGATCAGTGCTTTCTGCATCGACCCTTCCACATTTCCGGTTATGAGTGAGATCGTCTGGCTGGAAAAGCTTGACATGGAGGTTTTTATTGTCAACACCATGCATCCGCAACTGAAAATGACCTCGATATATACCATTGTTCCAGGTGCACATTTCCGTGAGAGGGCAACGAGTAGGAATGCAGGTCTGTTTGCCGCAAAACTTATGGCTGAATTGGTCGAAGACCCGATTGAATCCAACGCCCACCTGCTGAACATGCAGAAAATGCTTCCGGATGCCTATTACATTGAATTTTACCTGGGACGCAACCTTTTTGCCCTTGACCGGCAAGATGAAGCCCTGATCCATTTTAATAAAGCTCTTGAAATGAATCCCAGTGAAGAGGATGTTCCCTATATCTACTCCTATATAGGGAACTGTCTCAAGGATCTTGAGCAGTACAGGGAGGCTATTGCGATTCTTGAAAAGGGTGCTGAAATAGATAATACCAGGCCTGATATTCATAATCTGCTGGGCTTCTGTCATTTTAAGCTGGAAGAATATGAAAATGCCGTTTCCCACTTCAGCAAGACTGTTGAGCTAAATCCATCCTCGGCAATTGATTATGCCAACCTGGGGGTAAACTATCGCAGGCTTGAAAAAAATGAAGAAGCCATCAAGTATTTTGAGCTTGCCCTGTCACTTGATCCGTCAATAGAATTTGCCAGGGATAACCTGTCACAGCTCATCGGTATGGTCTCGTAAAATTACAGATACGGCCACAGCTTTGTTATGATTCAGGCTGTGGCCGTTTTACTTCCAGCCAATTGCAAATTGTTGTAATCCATAGTATTTATACCCGATATTATCAGTTTTTCGAAAGAACTTGAGATACATAAATCTTAAGTCCTATATGAATGGGGTTGATGAAGTCGGAGTTAAAGTTTGCAAAAATTCCATAATAATAAATATCATATCACTACTTGCAGGGTGATATTCCCCCCCCCACAGATAGATAGAAGATGAAGCCACTTTCCATTGTTGCCTTTTTTGACGGACTGTTGGGGCATGAAAAGCAGACCCAGTCCATTCTGAATGCTCTGTCTGACTTAACTCCGATCGATGTTGATACCATAAAGGTTTCTGTAGCTTCCAGTGCGTTTTTCAAAAATTGGGTGACCTACCTCCTGCCAATTCTCCAAAGTGATAAGCAGGGTGGGATTTCTCATCCTGTTGATCTCATCATAGGCACCGGAACCCATACCCATATTCCCATGCTTACTCGCAAAAAATTACAATGTAAGTCCCAAGAAGAGCAGGTGCGGGTTATTACCTGCATGACCCCGGATGTTTTGCTGCGGAATAAATTTGATCTATGCTGCATTCCCATGCATGATGAGCCTGCAGCAGGAGACAATGTATTTGTCACACAGGGGCCTCCCGGTCCCGTAATATTTGAGAAAAGACACAAACCTGACAGGGGGCTCATTCTTGTGGGCGGAGTGGATACAAAAAGCCATATATGGAAATCTGAAGAGGTCGCTGCACAGATTAGGACTATTATTGATGAAAACCCAACCATGCAGTGGACAGTTTCATCCTCGCCACGCACACCTGAGGATATATGTGAAAAGCTGGAAGAGATGGCTGGCACCATGCAGCAACTTTCCTTTTTCAGGTCAAAGGATACCCCTGCCGGATGGGTGGAAGACCAATATGCATGCAATGGGACTGTCTGGGTGACGGCCGATTCCGTCTCCATGGTGTATGAAGCACTGACAGCAGGGTGTTCAGTCGGGGTTTTGCCAGTGGAGTGGTTGCGCCAGGAGAACAAGTTTAATAAAAGCCTGAATTTCTTAACCGAAAAGAAAATGATCGTTGACTTTGCTGCCTGGCAGCAAGGAACACCAATGCCCACACTAAAAGATGAACAGCTTAATGAGTCATTACGTTGCGCCCGGGAGATTTTAAGAAGATGGTGGCCAGACCGCTTATAGT
>JAAXQI010000116.1 GCA_012974315.1 Desulfobacterales bacterium
CCCATAACCCTTGAGGTGAAGATAACAGAGAAAGCCTAGTGCGGGAAATCCGCACGCTGGGTTTGTCGTGGCGGGGGTTGGAAACGGGCTCGTGAGTGCCGCGTCAACCTTCGACCCTACCTGTGAGAGCCTGGGGGTGAGATTCCCCCGGGCTACTCGACTCTTCAGTTTTGTAATACAAAATCTGACTGAATATATCCACTGTACATCTAAACTCTTTATCACAATACACAAAATCTTAAAACCGGGCACACTGGTCTTATTTCTTTTAATATATATTAAAAACCCTCCTTCTCAATATTCATTATATCAAACAAAAACGATTGACTTTCGTTTATACTAAAAAGTATAAACAAAGTAAAAATCGGACGTTTTCATTAAAAACACTCCTCAAGAAGGTAATTATATGGCGAGAACCATTGGATACGTGAGAGTCAACCCAGAGGACCAGAACCTGCCGCAGAAACGGGCTGACATCCTTAGCTTAGCCAATTTTAAGAACCTGGACCAGGTTGAATGGGTCGAGGAGAAAGACAGTGACAACCAGGACTGGAGGAAGCGAAAACTTGGCGAGGCATTTGAGACACTCCAGGCCGGGGACGCCATTATAGTCTCTGAACTTTCACGTCTTGGCCGCTCCACTCTCCAGATACTCGAGATAATGGGGCAAGCCAAGAAGCGTGACATAGCCATCCATGCCGTCAAGGGCGGTTGGACCCTGAACGGCACCATGGAGTCTAAAATTGTATTGAATATGCTGGCCATGATGGCAGAGATAGAGCATGATCTCATCAGCGAGAGGACTAAGAAGGGACTCAGGGCGGCAAAGGCCAAAGGACGCCAGTTAGGAAGGCCCAGGGGTCCAGGTAAGTCTAAGCTGGACCAACATCGAGTGGAGATTGAAGCCCTGCTGAAAAACGGCTCGACCAAGTCATTCGTCGCCAAGCGTTATGGAACGACGACGGCCAACCTCTATAACTGGCTCAAAAAGAATGAAATTGATACCTCACCCAGTACAACAGTAGTCTCAAATAGAGAGGTAAAGTAGGATATGGCTTATGAAGACACACTAAATATTATCCTTAATCAAAGGTCCACATTTCTTGCCAACATCTTGACTATTAGAAACTTCAAAACAAGTTAACATATCCACTGGACACCTTGACCTGAAAGAAAATAGAGACAAAAGAATAGTGCTAACGTTTTACTTCTGGCATTTAGAGCAGAAAAATGTGGAGCGGCCCGCCATGGTTCTTCTGGTTATGGGGGAGAAGCAGGTATTACAGGGTTTTCCCTGCCTGCCGTAGGTCTGCAGTTCCAGCTGGAAGTAGCCGCTTTTGCCGCTTTCATTGACAAAGTCGCTGATTGTGGTGCCGCCGCTATCAATGGCTTTTTGGAGAACATATCTGCTGCTTTCAACGACTTTTGTCCATTCCCTGATGGTGAGGCTGCTTACCTTTTTTTCAGGGTTTAAACAGGCATGAAAGAGGATTTCACAGGCATAGATGTTGCCTATTCCTGCAACAACCCTGCTGTCCATCAGGAAATTTTTTAAGGGCCTGTTTTTTTCGGCGGCTAACTTTTTAAGGTAGCGAGGGTTGAATTCCAGGCCAAATGGCTCCGGACCAATATGTGACAGCATGGTGTTGCCAGGATCTTTGCCCGGAACCATGACCTGGATAGAGCCGAAACGCCTTATATCATTAAATCGGAGCTGCATGTCATTATCAAGCTGCAGCCGGAGATGGTCATGTTTTTCCCTGGGGGAATCTGCAGGGGAGATGACAAGCCTGCCGGTCATGCCAAGATGGATTATCAGAATTGTCCCATTATCCATTGTGATCAGAAGAAATTTGGCGCGCCTGTCAACTGATTGGATCTGTGCCCCCTGAATAAATTCCTTCAGGTTTTTACGGGGCATAGGCAGTCGCAGCTTTTTATTGCCGGTAACAATTTCAGTGACTTTGCGTCCGGGCAAATGAAGCGCAAGACCGCGTTTTATAACTTCTACTTCAGGGAGTTCAGGCATATCGTTGTTAATTTATCTCATCAAAACAGAAGTTAAGTTGATGGCTCAAGCTTTGCTATGCTTATTAATCTTAAAAAAGTTGAGACAGTTGTAGATAAGCGCAGACTTCGGATACAAGGAGCAGGGACTTCGGCTATATAACATATATGCCGGATTCTTTTCTGTGCTTATTAATTTTAAAAAAAGCTGAGACAGATGTAGATACAAGGAGCAGGGATTTCGGCTATATAATATATATGCCGAATTCCCAGCGACGAAGTAGATGCACCTGTCTCAGCTTTTTTTTAGAGTTTGGTTTCGCCTTCTGCTAAGTCTTCAAGTCCTGTCCGGTCGAGGATGGTAATTTGTGGGCCGTTTGTTCTGATAAGATCCCTGTTGCCCATTTTGGTAAATATCCTTGAAAGCGTCTCCGGGATTGTACCTAAAAGACTTGCCAGCTGCGACTTGGCAATATCGAGCTTAAACTCATCAATACTGCCATTCTTGTCACTCAGATAAAGGAGATAGGACGCGAGCCTGCCTGGGACTTCCTTGAGGGAAAGGGTTTCGATCAAATTTGAAAACTGCTTCAAACGTTGGGAAAGCGAAGCCAGCATGTTCATGGCCAGAGAGGGGTTTTCCAGGATGAGAGAGACAAAGTCCTTTTTTGGGAAAAAAAACAGTTTACAGTTATCCATTGTTTCGGCATTGGCAGGATAGCGGGAACCCTCAAAAACAGGCACTTCGGCAAAGGGCTGTCCAGGGCCAAAAATATGCATAATCTGTTCCTTGCCCTCAGGGGAAAGCTTATAAACTTTGACCCTGCCACTGATAACAAGATAAAAGCCCACCCCTTCATCGCCTTCCGAGAAGATTAACTGGCCTTTCTTGTATTCTTTGTTTGAAACGATTCGGGCAATTGCCTCAAGTTCTTCAACGGTCAACCCTTTAAAAAGGTCTACCTGGGATAAGTGCTGTCTGATTTCCATAGAATTTGCCTTGTTGTTAAGGATACAAAAGAGTTACCTGCTGCCCACAGTATCATCCATGGCTGTGAGTGCCAAGGCATAATCTTCTACTTGGGCAACCGCAACCCTGCATGTTTTATGCGTAAACCCATCAGGATTTTTCCAATTGAAAATAAAGGTCCAGGGGCCCGCCTTTTCTTGTAATGGATCAGCAGTAATTTCAATGAGTTCCAGTTCCAGGAAGCCGGGCAGAAAACGCAGATAAGAAGCTTTCCGCAAGGCCTCCTTTGCTGCCCAGAGTTTTGTCAGAGAAGCAGCTTGTTTCTCGAGCTCCACAGGAAAAAAATTCTCTATAATCTGTTTCTCGTCAAGGGTGCAGAAACGATCGCGCACCTTAATAACCTTTGGAGTAACCTGCTGAATGTCAATGCCGCAATATCCCTTATGGGCTGCCATGGCTGCTGCCAGGGACCCACTGTGCGAAATGGAGATATCACAATGCTGTATTATGTCTTCTTTGGAGGTAGAGAGAAAGGGTCTGCCATTTTCATCAGCAATAATAGTGTAGCTGGACCAGTGCATAACATTTTTTTGAGATTCAATCCGTTCAAATAATCGGGCCGCTGTATACTTGGCGGCAAAACGTCCTCCAAGCCACTCTCTTTTCCGCTGTGCCCAGGTGAATGTGTTCAACCTGTCCAGTTCTTCCCTGGAGAGATTATTGATTATTGCCCTTTCTTCTCCTTGTTTGTTAACTTTCTTGTCAAGCAACTGGAGATCAAGCAGGACCCATGTCAACCCGTGGGGGTAGTGCAGCAGTTCCTGTACCTGGGGGGCAGAAAAGTGCTGATCTGTAACTATGCAGTTTTCAAGTGGAAATTCCATAAGTTATAGGCTAAGAGGAATAATTCATTGGGTTTTTAAAAAAGGAGCATAAGTAATATCGCCCCTGAGAAATTACTTGCTATTTATAATGAATAAAGCTCTTTTAAAATAGATGGTTGTAATATATTTGTAATGAGTAATCGTATCTTTTTAAAGTCTTTTCTGCTGATTTGGGAATAACCATATGGAATGGCTCTCTGGGATATCCGCATTTGATGTTTTTGCTTTCCTGATCTTTATAGCGTTTATGGTTCGGGGCATCTGGATTGGTTTTATTCGCCAAATTTCCTCTCTGGTAGCCATGATTGGTGGATTTGCCCTTGCAGGATATTTCGATAGTGAGTTCTATCGTCTGGTCCTCCCCTATATTGATAATTCCCATACAGCTTTTCTCATAACCTATATTCTGTTATTTATTGCATTTTTTTTCCTGATCAAGCTGGTGGGCCTGGGGTTGAGGAAGGTAATGGATGTCACTCTTACGACCTGGTTTGACAGAACGGTTGGGGGCCTCTTTGGTGTTATCAAAGGGTTTTTCTTTGTCGGCCTGCTCTTTATTGTCATTGGAAGCTTCATGTCCGGATCCAATAATTATCTTAAAAAATCAATTAGTTATCCGCTGCTTTCCTATAGTTCCGATGTAATCCTCGCATTTATTCAAGACTATGACATCAGGTCATATTTTATTCCCAGGGAGCCCGCCATAAGATTGCCCTTTAAGAAATCTTCATTAGGCAGTGAAAGGGGCCAGGAAAACGTTACGGCACCGGAGCCTGAAAAGGATATTGAGGATAGCCAGTTTTCAGAACCAGACCGCAAGATCTTTCTATAAAAGATTAGTGATCAGATAGTATTGAAGATTTGAAAAATTGAAAATTTATGGTAGAAAATCTACGATTTTCAATTTTTAATAATTTAAACTCCTCAAATCATTTTCTCCTTGACTCCTTGACTCCTCCCCCCTATCGTTTTTTCTTTAACCTTTAACCTTTAACCTTTAACCTTTAACCTTTAACCTTTAACCTTGCGCCCTGCGCCCTTCACCTA
>JAAXQI010000007.1 GCA_012974315.1 Desulfobacterales bacterium
TTATCTAAAGTTTGTGTGACATAAGGTTTGGACCATTTGCGACGAGTAGCATCATTAAATGAGCCTGTTGCTTATCCTGCCTTCTTATCAAATCCAGGATACTTAGCAAATTTACCGTCTTTAACAGTCAGCATCACAAAAGAATTTATATCCAGGCCGTTATGGTCTTCTGCTGAAAAATTAAAAACTCCGGCAGTACCGGCAACGCCCTGCATGTTTTCAATGGCATCGCGAACCTTAGCTTTGTCGGTGCCTGCAATTTCAAGAGCTGCCACAAGTATGGTAAGAGCATCATAGGCGTGGCCACCAAAGGTGGAAACCTTGTCATCATACTTGGATTCATAATCGTTTTTGTATTTTATCAACAATGCCTTCTGCGGATTTGAGTCGGGAAGGTCTTCGGCAACCAGCAGACGACCTGCCGGGAAAATTATACCCTCAGCTGCAGCTCCACCTACTTCCACATACTTGACATTCCCAAAGCCATGGCTCTGGAACAACGGCACATCCCAGCCTGCCTGCCTCATGTTCTTGGCAAGGATGCCCTGGGCAGGAACAATTGACCAGTTAACCACAGCCTGGATGTCCTTGTTTGCCATCAGTTTGGCAACAACAGCAGAGAGGTCTGTAGATTTTTTGTCATATACTTCTGACTCGAGAATTTCAATACCGAATTCAGGGGCGGCTTTCTCAAGCTGGCCCTTGCCGGCATTACCGAAACCGGTATTTCCTGTCAGGACTGCTATCTTGGTAATACCAAGGTCATTCATGGTACTATAAATCTTCTGCACAGCATGACTGTCTTTTTGCGGTGTTTTGAAAACATATTTCGCAACCGGGTTGACGATCACTTCAGCAGCAGCACAGGATACAAGGAGCATCTCGGCTTCCTCGACGATATTTTTGATCTTCATGGTTTCGCCGCTGGTGGAAGGTCCAAGGATTGCAAAAACCTTATCTTCTTCTATAAGCTGCTTGGTAAATGAGATGGCTTTTTCAGGATTGGCACCTGAATCCTTGATGATCAGATCGATTTTACTCCCATTAATGCCGCCATTGGCATTGATCTCTTCAACCATCATTTCCAGGGTCCTGGCCTCGGGACCACCAAGGAAAGATGCAGGGCCGGTGACGGCCAGAATGGCGCCCACCTTGATGTCTTCCTTGGCTACCTCTATGACTTCAACCTTGACTACCTCTTTGACTTCAACCTTGGTTTCCTCGGCCTTTTTGCTACATCCCCCTAGCGAAAAAACAGCCACCAGGCAAAACGAGATTACTACTATTAGTGCAGAATTCAATACTCGCTTCATCACGTTACAACCTCCTTGTTGGTTTTAGCTAACTGGATTATTGCTCTTAACTTGAGACCAATATTCCCCCCACTGTATATAGCTTAAATTGACCTTACTTCCTGGCCCGTCAAAATCCTTATACCAGCATTTTGTAAAATTGTAATAGCTATATCCGGATCATCAAAACGGAAAATGAGCACAGCGTTCTCAGCGCTCTTTTCAACAAAGGCATACATGTACTCCACGTTCAGCCCTGCTTCATGCAGCACAGATAGCACCCTGGCGAGTCCTCCGGGCTTATCAGCAACCTCGACTGCGATCACATCCGTCTTGCCGACTGTAAACCCGCCTTCTTTTAAAACCCGTGTCGCCTTGTCGGTATCATCCACAATCAACCGCAGAATACCAAAATCTGCAGTATCTGCCACCGAAAGGGCCCGGATGTTGATGCTGTTGTCACTCAAAGCCTTGGTAATAGCCGCCAGACGACCGGACTTGTTCTCCAGAAATACGGCAAGTTGATCAACTTTCATATTCCACCTCGCTGAACTCGAATCACTGGTTGGCAATACTGTTATGCCTAAAGAACTACTAAATCAAAACAGTATTGTGTTTAAATACTATAAGTTACGATTGTCAATCACCCGTTTAGCTTTACCTTCACTTCTTTGGATGGTTTTGGGCTCAACCAGGGTTATTTTGCAGGTGGAACCGATCAAATCTTTTATTTCCGCCTGTATGCGCTTACTTAAGTTCTCCAGGTTCTTCACCTCATCGGAGAAAAGCTGCTCACTCACCTCGACCTGGACTTCCATGGTGTCCATAGAGCCTTCCCGGTTCACAATGATCTGGTAATGGGGCTCAACACCCTCAACACCCATCAGTACATGCTCAACCTGGGTTGGAAAAACATTCACCCCGCGGATAATCAGCATATCATCGGTGCGGCCGGTAATTTTTTCCATGCGCACAAATGTCCTGCCGCAGACACAGGGCTCGGCAATTAACCTGGTAATATCCTTGGTCCGGTAGCGGATAAGCGGAAAAGCCTGCTTTGTCAGTGTGGTAAAAACAAGCTCACCTTCCTCACCCATTGGCAGCACTTCACCGGTATCAGAGTCAATGATCTCCGGCATAAAATGATCTTCGAATATATGCAACCCATGCTGTGCTTCAATGCATTCCATGGATACACCCGGACCGATAATTTCACTCAACCCGTAAATATCAATGGCCTTTAACCCCAGCTTTTTTTCCACCTCTTCCCGCATATTATCACTCCAGGGTTCGGCGCCAAAAATACCGACCCGGAGAGAAAGCTTGGAAGAATCGACACCCATATCTGCCATGGTATCAGCAATATTGAGGGCATAGGATGGTGTGGCCAGCAGGACAGTGGAACGGAAATCCTGCATGATCATGATCTGTCTCTTGGTTTGACCGCCTGAGATCGGCACAACCGTAGCGCCGAGTTTCTCGGCCCCGTAATGGGCTCCAAGCCCCCCGGTGAATAACCCGTACCCATAAGCATTATGCACCACATCGCCCCGGTGTACACCGCCGCATGCCAATGCCCTTGCCATAACCTCGGCCCAGGTTTCAATATCCCGTTTGGTGTAACCGACAACCGTTGGTTTTCCAGTGGTGCCTGATGAGGCATGCACCCGAACAACCTGATCCAGGGGCACGGTGAAAAGTCCGAAAGGATAATTATCCCGTAGGAAATCCTTGGTGGTAAAAGGCAGTTTCTGCAGATCAGCCAGGGATTTAATATGCTCCGGCTTTATGCCAGCCTCATCCATTTTTTCACGGTAGGGCTTCACCCGGTAATAACTGCGCTCCACCAGGTCCTTCAGCCTTTTAAGCTGTAAAATTTCCAACTGCTCCCTTGGCAGTGTTTCAAATTCCTCGTTCCAAATCATGCCTGTCTCCTTAGCCTGTTTGAACTGCTAACTTCCTGCCTTCCTGAAAGGCCTTGATATTAACATCCCTGAACCGTTCGGGAATCCGTTCATTCATAACATCCACATATACCTGCTCGTCAATAGGAAGATAGGTGGATAATACTCCGACCATAACAATATTGACCGCCCTCACCTCTCCAACCCTGCTGGCAATCTCAAAGGCGTCGAACGCTTGGAGATGAATATCACGGCTCGTCAGTTCGTCCAACACATTTTCAGGGTACTCCATCTTACCCGTTGCAATTACAGGCGGAAGAATCTTATGGGTATTTACTATAATTTTGCTGTCAGAGTGCATGTATGGAAGATAGCGCACCGCTTCCATCATTTCAAAGGCAACAACTATATCCGCTTCACCTGGACTGATCAACGGAGAATATACTTTATCCCCATAGCGCAGATGCGCAGTAACTGAACCGCCCCGCTGGGCCATGCCATGCACTTCACTTTTTCTCACATCCATTCCGGCAGCCAGCAGGCTGTAAGCAGTCACCTCGCTGGCCAGCAGAATGCCCTGACCTCCAACGCCGCAAAAGAGAATATTTCCCTGCTCACTCATTACTTGTCCTCCTTTATGATGATGGCGTCAAATTTGCAAAGCTCCGCACACTGACCGCAGCCGTTGCATAATTCAATACTGATCTCGGAATGTCCCTTCTGTTTTTCTTTGAAACCAAGCTTTGCCCCCTCTTCCGGAGTTACCGGTACCCAGTGGATGGCGGGGCAACCGATACCAAGGCAGGCCTTACAGCCGGTACAGTTCTCCCGGATGGTATTATACGGTATTTTCACCCGCTTCTTTTCCGAGGGAATTAAAACACACGGTGCCCGGCTGATTACCACGGAAGGTTCCGGCCGATTAATCTCCTCTTTCAGCACCTTTTTCGTTTCACTCATATTATGGGGGTTGACCGTAACCACATGCTTGACACCAATTGCCTTGCAGAGTTCTTCAAAATTAAGCATCTGCGCAGGTTCACCCTTGATATTGGTTCCAGAGGCAGGGTTGGGCTGCTGGCCGGTCATGGCTGTTATGCGATTATCAACGATAATAACAGTGGAATAACTGTCATTATATACAATATTGATAAGACCTGAGATGCCGGAATGCACAAAGGTGGAATCACCGATGACCGCAACTGCTTTGCCCATACCGTCATCGCCTAAAGCCTTGGCCATACCGTGAACCGCAGATACCCCGGCACCCATGCAAACACATGAGTCCATGGAGGATAAGGGTGGCAGAAAACCCAGGGTATAGCAGCCGATATCACCTGCCACAAAGACCTTCTGCTTGGACAGGGCATAAAAAAGGCCGCGGTGCGGGCATCCCGGGCACATGTTCGGCGGCCGGGGCGGCAATGCAACCGGAGCAAAATTAGAGGAATCATCCCCTGTAATTGCTTTCTTGATGACAGCCGGGTTGAGTTCGCCTTCGGCTGGGATCAGATCTTTGCCATGGCACCGAATGCCCATGGCCTTGATGTGCAATTCCAGAAACGGATCAAGCTCCTCAACGATAAAGAGCTCATCCACCTGCTCGGCAAAGCTCCTGATCATCTTTTCCGGCAGGGGCCATACCATGCCCAGCTTTAAAACCGAGGCCTCGGGAA
>JAAXQI010000012.1 GCA_012974315.1 Desulfobacterales bacterium
AGATGTGTATAAGAGACAGCTACATATAATTTAATAAAATGAAGAAAATCTTAATCACCGTATTCAGTTTGGTCGTAATTCTTATTTGCGGCACTTCAGGATATATGTCCATTGAAGACATGGGCATGACTGATGCTTTCTATATGACCGTTATCAGTATTACAACCGTCGGTTTCAGTGAAGTTATTCCTCTTAGCCCTGCCGGCAAATATTTTACGGTAGCTCTCATCTTCGGCGGGGTTGGTTTTTTTCTTTATATGGTCAGTCTGATTACCGAGGCCATGATGGAGGGAGGCATATATACATTTTTAGGGAGAAGACTTATGGAAAAAAAAATGGATGTCATGAAGGATCATTACATAGTTTGCGGTTTTGGGCGGATTGGCAAGGTAATCAGCAAAATCCTGCATGAGAACAAGAGGCCCTTTTTGATTATTGAAAACAACCTTGAAGAAATAAAAACTATTGAGGAACTGGGCTATCTTGTACTGCAGGGTGATTCGACCAATGATGATATTCTGAACAAAGCCCATATTATGGATGCAAAGTCCTTAATAGCCGTCACAAGTTCAGATGCCGACAACGTCTACATTATTCTTTCTGCCAGAGGGCTTAAACCCGATATCTATATTCTTGCCAGGTCAAGCGGCAAAAAAGGTGCGGAGACACAACTGTTACGCGCCGGCGCAAACAAGGTTTTTTCTCCTTATGAAATCGGCGCCCGGAGAATGGCCCAGTCCCTGGTCAGACCAACAGTGATAGATTTTATTGACCTTACAGTCCATGATGGCGAACTTGGCCTTAGACTTGAAGAACTGCAGGTTTCTGAGACAGCTACATTTGCCAACAAAACCCTGATGGATTCCGGTATCCGATCAGAGCATGACCTGATTGTCGTGGCCATTAAACGGCAAAAAGGGGAAATGCTGTTTAATCCTAATCCTAATACTGATATCTTACCTGGAGATATTCTGGTTGTTTTGGGTGAGCATGTAAACATTCAAGGTCTCGAGAAAAAGATATAAAAGGATATACACTCTGCTAAGCAAATCCCTTTAAAGCAATTTTTCTGCTATAAAGGAGGAGTTCAACCCACTGCTCTTCCCTGGTTAAAAAAATAATTACACCCCAAAATCAATGGAACTCTGGCAGACTCTCCTCCAAGAAAGCATTACCCAACCGGCACAACTCCAACCAGTTTTTGGCATTACACCTGAGCCACTTTCCAAGGTGACGAAATCTTATCCCATGCGGATAAACCCTTATTATCTGAGCCTGATTAAGCAGCAGGGTGACCCCATATGGCGCCAGGCGGTACCGGATATCCTGGAGCTTAACGATACTGTCTGCATGGAGGATCCCTTAAACGAAGAAAATCTCAGCCCCGTACCAAACCTGGTGCATAAATATCCTGACCGCGCCCTTTTTCTTGTCCACAACCAATGTGCTGTCTACTGCCGCTTCTGTACCAGAAAGCGCAAAGTCGGCACCAAAGAGATGCATGTCAGCATCAAAACAATTGATGCAGGACTTGACTATTTGCGCAAAACTGATTCCATCAGAGATGTTTTGGTTTCAGGCGGAGACCCCCTGCTTCTTGAGGACAATAAACTTGATTATATTCTTTCCAGCCTCCGGGCCATTCAACACATTGCTATCATCAGAATAGGCAGCCGCGTACCCTGTACGCTGCCGATGCGGGTGACAGAAAAACTCGCTTCAATCATCAAGCGCTATCATCCGGTATATATAAATACACATTTCAACCATCCGACCGAGATCACGCCAGAGGCGTCCATAGCATGCAACAGGTTGGCGGATGCCGGCATTCCCCTTGGCAGCCAGACCGTCCTCTTAAAAGGTGTTAATGATGATCCGGAAATAATTAAACAGCTGATGTATAAACTCTTGCAGATTCGTGTTAAACCTTACTATCTTTTTCAAACCGACATGACAAAGGGAACGAATCACTTTCGTACCCCAATTGACAAGGGTCTTGAAATCATGCAATCCCTGATCGGCCATATATCCGGCATGGCTGTGCCTACCTTTGCCGTTGACGCTCCAGGTGGAGGAGGCAAAATCCCTCTTCTGCCCAAATATGTCCAACACATAGGAAAACAGCTGATCTTTCAAAATTACTGCGGCGTAACCTGCACCTATGAAAATCCGGATGCATAAAATGTACTGAGGTGAAGCCATATGGAAAAAAAACTGCTTATTGCTGTTGATGGTTCAATTTACAGTTCCAATACCCTTCATTACCTGGAAAGACTTTTTGCACATCTTGATGATATCCGCTTTCACTTAATCAGCATAATTCCCTGCAATCCCTCCGATACCGCGAAGGAATGGTTCGACGAGCTGGAATTGCTGAATATGCTCAGTAAAGAGGAGCAAAAGCGTTATGCCGCAGCCAACAGATACCTCAAAAAAGCTGTAGAACAGCTCGGGCGCAACGGCATATCCCCTGAATATATTACAACTGAGGCTAAAATCTCCACCACAAGCCCTGCCGCCGAGGTGTTGAGTGTCGCCAGAAAAGGCTTTTACGATGCATTGATCATAGGACGCCGCGGAGTGTCCAAACTTGAGGAACTGATACTGGGAAGTGTTTCCTGTACTTTACTTAATAAATGCCATGATGTCCCTGTATGGATCGTTGATGGACAGGTCGATTCAAGGAAGTTTCTGGTCCCAGTAGACGGCTCCCATTTCACCCTCCAGGCTCTTGATCATCTCTGCTTCATCCTGCAGGGTAACCCCCACGCCGAAATTACCCTTTTTCATTCAACTGCCATGTTTGCCCAGACCCAGGACCTCAGCAAAGGCTATTGCAACCAGTTCCTTCCTAAGGAGTGGTGTGAAGCCCATAAGGACGACAAAGAACTGTATTTTCTTGCACCACGTCAAATGCTCATCAACAGTGGATTTCCTCCTGATCGTATCCATCGCCTCAAAACAAAAAAAGGCATGTATCCCAGCCGCCAGATTGTACGCCAGGCACTGATTGATGACTTTGGGACAATAGTTATGGGACGCCGCGACAAAGAAATCGTAAAAGGTGTTTTCGGCAGTGTGACTGAAAAAGTCCTGGCCATGGGGGTAGATACTGCCATATGGGTTGTCGGTTGATTGGTGCCGAAGAAATGCTTACCTTAATAACGGTCTTACAAGTTTAAGAGGACAGATTTAAAATCTGCCCCCGGATACACTCATCAATTTTCTGTCACAGATTCATCATACAGGTAGGCTTTTTTGACTTTTCCTAAAAATACAATCCGCATTGCTTTTATCATTATCTGGGTCATCCTGTTCGGCGCCCTCCTTAAACGTGATTATTTTATCAAAAGCATTGATGTCCGCGAGGATCAGACCATCAAGCGCGGCAGAGAGGAAAGCTTTGCCGGTATCTACTTCCAGAGAGAAAGAATAGGATTTGTAAAAAACAGGCTGACCGAGTCCGGTACAGATGAATATATTCTCTACCAGGATGCTTTCCTGTACTTAAATATTCTCAATGAATCCCATCCCGTTGATATGAGGGTCAAGGCAACCCTGACCAGGGATATGCTGCTCAAGGATTTTGTTTTTCACTTCACCTCCCCTTTTTATAAAATGAATGCCGAAGGGTACGTTGAAGGCCAGGTAGTCAATTTTACACTGACAACAGGCAAGGAAACGATTTCCGATACAATACGGCTGAAAAAGCAGCCCTTTCTTTCGACAAACAGACGTTCCTATCTCCTGAAACAGGGGCTGCAGCCTGGAGACAAGCTGAAAGTCCCCTACTTCGATCCAATTTCCCTGTCCGGAAAAGATACGGTTATGGAATATAAAGGCCAGGAGAAAATTCTACTTAACAAACGTGTATATAACCTGCATCATTTTGTAGAGACCTTTTCGGGTATAAAAATAAACAGCTGGCTGGACGATGAAGGCAAGGTTGTCAAAGAAGAGTCCCCGGCCGGTTTTGTTTTTATAGCCGAACCTGAATTCAAGGCAAAGGATCTAAAGGTTATGGGGAAAGAAATTTTAAGCAGTGTCTCTATACCTTTAACCGGGGGGAGCATGGATCTTACCGGGCGCACCTCCATCCGCTATAAATTAACCTTGCCCGAGGGCGCTGATTTTGACCTTGATAAAGACCGTCAAAGTCTTGAGGGTGACATCCTTACCCTCCAACAGAGATACCCTCCAGAGACCAATGCTGCCGCCTGCAACGGTTTTCCTGACGAGCTCGCCTCCACACCCTACATTCAGACTAAAAATCAACGTATTACAGATCTGGCGCAGGCAGAGGCAGGGGAAGAGACAAATGACCTAAACCGGATCAAGGTTCTGGCTGAGTGGGTATTTGAAAATCTTGAAAAAAGACCTGTATTGGGTATTCCGGACGCTCTTACCACATTGAGCACAAGAATGGGGGACTGTAACGAGCATGCGGCACTTTTTGCTGCCCTTGCAAGGAATGCAGGCATACCAACGAGGATAGCTTCCGGCGTCACCTTTTTTGAGGGGGCATTTTATTATCATGCCTGGAATGAAGTCTGCCTGGACGATAGCTGGTACAGTGTCGACACCACGAAAAACCAATTTCCTGCTGATCTAAGCCATATAAAATTTGTTGAAGGGGAAACTGATAAACAGGTAAAAATTGCTGCCTTGCTTGGTAAACTTAAAATTGAAATTATTAATGACAATTAAGCCATGAGTAGACCTATGAACGAAATGGATAAAACGTTGCCCGGGACAAATAAGCCTGACCAGATACTTGCCATAGACCACATTACCAAAAAGTTCGGTGATTTTAAGGCAGTCGACGATATAAGCATTACTGTCAACCGGGGAGAAATATTTGGTTTTATCGGGCCGAACGGTGCCGGCAAAACAACCACAATCAAGATGATAGCAGGTCTTTTAAAACCTGATGCAGGACAAATATCAATCAATAAACGCAACCTGGCTGAAGAACCAGGAATCTGCAAACAGGATACCGGGTACATACCTGACCGACCCTATTTATTCGAGAAACTTACCGGGTATGAATTCCTCCAGTTCATTGCCAGTTTGTATAATCTTGATCCTGAAATATTTTCAAAAAACACGGCCCATTACCTCAAGCTTTTCGACCTGCTGGATTGGCAGCACCATCTTATCGAGAGTTATTCACACGGTATGCGGCAGAAGCTGATTATCTCCAGCGTTTTCATGCTGGATCCTCCTCTGATAGTAGTTGATGAGCCTATGGTCGGGCTTGACCCCAAAAGTGCCCGTATCGTAAAGGAACTATTTAAAAATCATGCGGCCAGAGGTGCCTCCATTTTCCTTTCAACCCACTCCCTGGAAATTGCCCAGGAACTCTGCGACCGGATAGGGATTATTTTAAACGGAAGCCTGCGGGCAATCGGCAACCTGGATGATCTGCAGCTCGAAGCCAAAACGGAACACACGGACCTCGAGGATATTTTTCTGGAACTCACCGGTGCCTATGAACTACAGGAGATAATTGCAGCCCTGAGGTCAGGTTGAGAATAAAAGCAAGGCACAAAGTGACAAAGGCACAAAGGCACAAAGGCACAAAGTTTATTAGCCTGGAAACTCTGTGCCAATTTAATATTTTTTTAGGATTCAACCAGTTGAACAATTTTCTAAAAATACTCAACAGTATCAAACACCATGTGCCTCTGTGCCTTCGTGCCTTGCATACTAGAAAACTAGCCGAGAATTCGGCATAACCGGTTCATTATAATCTGGCCCTGAGGCCACGATTTTAAAAAAATGCAACCTTCAAAACGAACAACTCTTTTGCAGCCCTTTTTTTTCTCTGCAAAAAACAGATTCTTCCCGGAAAACAGGATCCCTCCCCGAACAATCGGTGTGATGGTTTTCAGTCTGGCAGTCTGCGTGGTGCTCTATAAGATTGTAGTAAAGGTTGTCACCTATTTTCACAGCCAGAATGAACTTGGCATACTTCTCAGCCTGAAGATCTTCCAGATGGCCTGGATAACCATGTTTGCCATGCTGATTTTTTCCTGTATGGTTTCAGCAGTATCAACCCTGTTCCTCTCCCAGGATAACGAAATAATCTTTGCAGCTCCAGTTCCAACATCCGATATTTTTTTCATGCGCTACGTCACAACTTCAATATACACTTCCTGGATGATGATTGTTTTTTCAATCCCGATTTTTGCTGCCTACGGAACAGTTTTCCAGGCCTCCATTTTCTATTGGCCCCTTATGCTTGGGACCATAATCGCAACTGCTGCTATTGCCACAACCTTCGGCATGGGATTTACGGTGGTCCTGGTCAATCTCTTTCCCGCCAGACGTACCAAGGATATCATCCTCTACCTTTCAATATGTTTCGGCATCTTTATCTATATCATCTTCCGGCTTATGCGGCCCGAGGACCTGGTTAACCCGGATAAGTACGGACATTTCATTGATTACCTGTCAGCTCTTTCCACCCCGGCTGCTCCCTATATCCCGGCTGCCTGGGCCTCCAACCTGCTTTCCTCTTATCTCCTGGATCGGGAGATTGATTTCCTGGTTGCCGCGCTGCTCTGCATTACTCCGATTGCCCTTTTCTTCCTCGGCGAATGGGCCATGGAACGCTGGTTTCTCTCAGGGTTTACAAAATCCCAGGAATCCTTTGGTGGATACCGGAAATTTTTCACCCATACCAAATATAACCGCAGCGCCCTGCAATGGATATTCCGCAAAGAAGCCAAACTGTTCCTGCGGGATTCAGCTGAATGGTCCCAGCTCTTCATGATTGGAGCCCTGGTTATTGTATATCTTTATAATTTCAAAGTACTGCCGGTCCAGCGCTCAATGTTTGAAGAAGAGTACGTCACCAACCTCATATCATTTCTTAACATCGGGCTGACCGGCTTTGTTGTAGCATCACTGGCTGCCCGCTTTGTCTACCCTTCCATAGGGGCTGAAGGGGGCTCATTTTATATTATTATGTCTTCCCCCTTATCAACTGCCAGATATATGCTGCATAAATATCTTTTCTACCTGGTGCCTTTTACCGGGCTCGCCTTGATCCTGCTGGTGGTATCAAACAGTCTCATCAATATCGAGGGCCCCATGTGGTGGATCTCGATATTTACCGGTTTGATTATTACCTGGACAGTACTTGCCATGGCACTTGGCTTTGGAGCAATCTATGCTGATTTCAAAGCAGAAAACAGGGCTGCAGCCCTGGGTGGGATTGGGGCGATTCTTTTTCTCTTCACTGCAATCGCCTTTGAAATGGCTATTATATTCCTGGGCGGAGCTCCTGTCTTCAGGGTTATGAAAAGTTGGCTGCGAACAGGAATAATGCCAGTTAATGATTTATTGACACTGGTCGCCTGGATTCTTGTTTCTATTGCTATTTCCCTTTTTCTGGCCCTCTTTTTCATCAAAAGAGGGATCAATAAACTTGAGGCGTCAAGTACGTGACATTCACAATCGTTTGCAGCAACAAAATAAAATCCTGGAAGTTGTCAGGCAATAAGGTGCCCTAACCAGGCACAGAACCTGTTCCCTGGCAACCTGGACATATCTCCTCTTTGGTGCATTGGCAGTCATCCCACTCATCATCTTTTTGACTGCCGCGCCACTCCATGTCGCAGACACAGGTACCAGCAATCTTTTTTTCACCATTGCACTCGGGACAAATCTTGTTGGTTTCACCGGTCATGATTACACCTCCATTAAATGGAACTCATCCGGGGACATATTTCAAATCTGTCCCCTTTCAAAAAAAACCGCACTTCAAGGCCTGGCTACGGATTCAAGAAAAAATGTAATTAAACGTTACCAGCTTGTGCTAATAAAATATACACGAAAGATTAAAGCTACAAGATGTGAGGGGTGAGGAGTGAGGGGTAAAAAATCTGTTTCTGGTTACTGGTTGCCCGATACTGAGGAAAAAGATAAGGGTACAAGGATAAAGGGAAAAGGTTAAAGGCTAAATACTGATTACTGATTGCTGGGTACTGGGAAAAAACAAACTCCCCAAATATATAGTGAGGGAGCTTAATCAGCTTCGGTAGTCAGCATTAATTTTGATATAATCCACAGAAAGGTCACAGGTATAGACTTCACTTCCAGCCTGACCTGTTTTCAGATCAACGGTCACGGTGAAAGTTTTCTGCTTCAGGACTTCTGTCGCCCTTGCTTCTGCTGCAGTTCCAAACCCTAAGCCGTCTCTTACCAGGACAACATCATCAAAAGCAATATCAACGCGGTTCTGATCAAATTCAACTCCGGAACGGCCAAGAGCGGCTATGATTCTTCCCCAGTTGGCATCCTCTCCGAAAAAAGCTGTTTTAACCAGTGACGAATTGGCAATTGTGCGGGCAGCCTGTTCAGCATCCGGTTCACTCCGGGCATTTTTAACCTTAATGGTAACCAGCTTGGTGGCGCCCTCGCCGTCTGCGACTATCTGCAAGGCCAGGTCTTTTAATAAATCTTCCAGGGAAGCTGCAAATATTCTGCTGTCTTCAGAATCAAGTCCATCAATCTCAGGATTTCCGGACTCGCAACTTGCAAGAACAAGAACCGTATCATTTGTGCTCGTGTCACCATCAACGGTAATCTTATTAAAGGATTGCTTCACTCCGTTTGACAGGTGATGCTGAAGTACATCCGCAGCAATAGCAGCGTCTGTCATGACAAAACAGAGCATGGTTGCCATGTTCGGCATGATCATGCCGGCTCCTTTAGTCATGCCGAAGAGCTTTACTTCCCTGCCTCCAATGGAGCAGATGCGCTCAGCAGTTTTGGGAACTGTATCTGTCGTCATGATAGCCCGGGCTACATCTTCATAACTATCGGGGGAAAGGTTCTCAACCAGGGTATCAACTGCGGCTGCAATTTTTTCAACCGGCAACTGCTCACCAATCACGCCGGTGGAAGCTATCTGCACCAGGTTTTCATCGATATTCAGGGCAGCTGCAATCAAGTTGGAACAGGCAAACGCTGCCTGCATACCAATCTCACCCGTACAGGCATTTGCCACACCGCTGTTCACAAGAATTGCCTGTGCCCTGCCCTGCCGAATCCTCTCCATATCAAGCAGCACTGGAGCTGCCTTTACAAGGCTTGTGGTATAAACACCAGCAGCAACCGCAGGTTTTTCACAGTATATAAGCCCGAGATCCAACCGGTCTTTTTTCCTGATCCCGGCTCGAACTGCAGAATATTTGAATCCATTAACTATCAATTTCTAAAACCCTTTTCCATTAAAAGGGGACAGATTTCAAATCTGTCTCCGGATGAGATCAGATGAAATGGCAACAAACTACTTGAGCTTGCCACAGCATTTTTTATACTTCTTGCCACTCCCGCAGGGACATGGGTCGTTACGGCCAGTCTTTTCACCTTCCCTTTTCGTGGGCTGTTGCTGGGCCTGTCCGGATTCCTCGCCCCCCCGGCTCAAACGCATCTCGCTCTGCTGACGTTTTCTTTTCTCCAGGGCCTCACGATCAATTTCTTCCTGACTGGCAATCTTTATTCTGAAAAGGGTCACCAGTGTTTGCCGCTTCACGGTTTCAATCATGTTGGCAAACATTTCAAAACCCTCACGCTTATATTCATTCAAAGGGTTTTTCTGGCCATAGCCCCGCAAACCGATGCCTTCCTTGAGGTGATCCATGTTCAGGAGATGTTCTTTCCAATAGGTATCAACCATCTGCAGAAAAACAACCCGTTCAAGATAACGTAAGCCTTCAGCACCGATCTTCTCTTCCTGCTCCTCATAGGCGCGCTGGCCAGCTTGCATCAACTTCTCCACAAAGCTGTCGTGGTCCAGGTCCTGCTTGTCTGCTTCATCCCATTCAGGTGCAACACCGATGGAGCCTTGCACCCGCTCATTGATACCCTGCCAGTCCCAATCCGCTGACAAAATTTTCTGTTCAAAAAATTCTGCAGCGATAGAATCCATCTCTTCAGAGAGTATATCTTCAATTACCGGCTTAATGTCTTCACTGTCAAGAGCCTCACGCCGTTGCTGGTAGATGACTTCCCTCTGCTTGTTCATGACATCATCATATTCAAGCAGATGTTTACGAATATCAAAGTTATGCCCCTCTACCTTGCGCTGGGCGTTTTCAATGGCCTTGCTGATCATGCCGTGTTCAATCGGCTCATCCTCATCCATTCCGAGCTTATCAAGAATGCCGGAGATCTTGTCCGAGCCGAAAATTCGCAGCAGATCATCTTCCAGAGAAAGATAAAAACGGGAAGAACCGGCGTCCCCCTGCCTTCCGGAACGTCCACGGAGCTGGTTGTCAATCCGTCTTGACTCATGACGGCTGGTGCCTAAAATATGCAGACCGCCAAGATCCGCCACCTCTTCGCCCAGTTTGATATCGGTGCCCCGGCCGGCCATATTGGTAGCAATGGTAACCCTGCCCTTCTGGCCTGCTTTTGCAATAATTTCTGCTTCCTTATCATGCTGTTTTGCATTGAGCACAGAATGGGGGATGCCATCTTTTTTCAGCATATTGGATATCTTTTCAGAGACATCTATGGAAATGGTACCGACCAGTACTGGCTGTCCCTTTTTGTGAAGCTCTTTAATTTCACGGATGACAGCCTTGTATTTAGCCTGGATATTCTTGTAGATCGAATCCGGAAAATCAATCCGCACCATCTTTTCATTGGGCGGGATTATGACCACATCAAGGTTATAAATTTTCTTGAATTCAGGGGCTTCTGTATCTGCCGTACCTGTCATGCCTGAAAGCTTTTTATAAAGACGGAAATAATTCTGAAAGGTAATGGAGGCCAATGTCTGATTTTCCTTTTCGACCTTAACACCTTCCTTTGCCTCCAGAGCCTGGTGCAAACCATCACTGTAACGGCGGCCCGGCATGGTGCGCCCGGTAAACTCGTCAACGATCACCACTTCTCCATCCTTGACCAGGTAGTCGACATCTCTCTGGAACAGAAGATGGGCCTTCATTGCCTGGTTCAAGTGGTGCAGGTATTCAATATTTTGGGGGTCGTACAGGTTGTCCACCTTAAGCAGCTCCTCGCCCAGGGCCACACCTTCCTCGGTCATTGATACGGACTTTGATTTTTCATCCAGGGTATAGTGTTCCTCATTTTTGAAACGGGGTGCAATCTTATCCACCTGGTTGTAAAGCTCTGTTGAAATATCGGCAGGACCGGAAATGATAAGAGGCGTCCTTGCTTCATCAATAAGGATGGAGTCAACCTCATCAACTATGGCAAAGTTGAAATCCCGCTGACAATAATCCTTGATATCGAATTTCATATTGTCACGCAGGTAATCAAAACCGAACTCATTGTTGGTGCCGTAGGTGACATCAGCATTATAAGCCGCCTGGCGCTCTTCGTCATTCATACCATGGACGATTGTACCTGTAGTAAGACCCAGAAAACGGTAGATTGAACCCATCCATTCAGCATCACGGCTGGCCAGGTAATCATTGACCGTCACAACGTGCACGCCTTTTCCTGATAATGCATTCAGGTAGACCGCGAGCGTTGAACACAGGGTCTTGCCCTCACCTGTTTTCATCTCAGCGATCTTGCCCTGATGCAGAATCACACCGCCAACTATCTGCACATCATAATGTCTCTCACCGATGACCCTTCTGGCAGCTTCCCGGGTTACAGCAAAGGCCTCCGGCATCAGGTCGTCCAAAGACTCTCCCTTGGCAACTCTTTCCTTGAATTCAACCGTCTTTGCTGCCAGTTCGGCATCATCCAATTTCTGAATATCGGGCTCAAGGCTGTTTGTCTTCTCGACAATAGGCTGAATCAGCTTCAGGACTCTTTCATTTTTACTGCCGAAAATTTTTGTTAATGCAGAACCTATCATTCTGTTACAACTCCAGGATTGATGACTTTATTGCAGTCTTTTATTTAAAAATATCTTTCACAAACAAAGTTTGCAAAAATTGTTTTCTGAAAACTCGTAATTCAATTACGTTTTCTTAATTGGTCTACAGGAAATACTTCAGCTGATAGCCGAGACTGATGCCACTAAAGTGTTATGCATCTTTTTCCCAAATCAGGGCTTCCTCATTGCAGTCAGGGAATTTGGAGCAATTAATGCAATCACTCCAGACCTTATGGGGCAACTCTGCCTTATCAATATCCTTAAAGCCAAGTTTCCTGAAAAAATCCGGCTGATACGTGAGAGTAAACACCCTGGTAATACCATAGGAGTCTGCCTCTGCCAGCGCCTTGCTGACAAGCTGCCTCCCAACACCTTTCCCATGGAACTCGTCAATGACAGCCAATGATCTGATCTCTGCCAGGTTGTCCCAGCATATATGAAAAGAACAGACCCCGACCAGTTTTTCCTGATCCGGGTCATCTTCCGCCTGCTCCACATAGACACTGAAATCTTTTAACTGGTCGTACAAAGAGCTCAGAGATCGCCCTAACAGTAAATCCTTATCAGCAAAATACTGCAGCAGCTTATGAATTTTCTTTATGTCACCCATACGGGCATTGCGGATCATGACTATGTCTTCCTCAACATCTTGGTTTTTTTAATTATAGCGGCGCCATCTTACTCCGGTAGCAAGGCAGGGTCAAGCACTGTGACGCCTGAATCACGCAACTACCCCGGCGGCAAAAGAACTTCCTGCCCGGCCCAGATACCAAGAAGAAACATCCAGAGAAGAATACAGAATAATACTGCCCCAATTCCGAATAGTCCTCCCAGGGTGAGCTCAAACTTTATTTTCTTCTTTTTCTTACTTTTTTTCCTAACCACTTTTAAAATTTTGAGTTTTGAGTTTTGAGTTTTGAGTTAACCCCTAAAAGTCTTTCATTCCAACTCCATGTGCCCTGAGCCCTGTGCCTTTAAATTTACATTGATTCAGGTGCAGAAAGACCGACCATCCGCAAACCATTATGAAAAACTATGCGAAGTGATTCAGCAAGCCATAACCTGGCCTGGGTAAGCTCCGGGTCATCTGAAATAACAAGGTGCCTGTTATAGTAACTGTGAAACTGGCCTGCCAGTTCCATGAGGAAGAAGATAATCCTGTGCGGTGATAGGTCAAGGGCTGCGCTTTCAACTAATTCAGGAAAGGAAGCAAGGGCCTTGAGCATATTCATTTCATCGGCAAGTATCAGTTTATCCAGGGATAACTGGTCCAGGGCGATTCGTGTAATGCTTTTTTCTGTCGCCTTCTTCTGGATACTACGCAGACGTGCATTGGCATATTGTATATAAAAAACCGGATTCTCCTGACTTTCTTTGGTGGCAAGATCAAGATCAAACTCCAGTTGACTGTCAGCCTTGCGCATCAAAAAGAAAAACCTGATCACATCCGGCCCCACCTCGTCGAAGAGTTCATCCACCGTAATAAAATTAGCCTTCCTGGTTGACATTTTCACCTGTTTCCCTTCACGGGTCAGGGTAACAAACTGATGGAGAACCACCGTTATCTTTGAATCATCATAGCCAAGGGCCCTGATGCCGGCGAGGACATCCGGCACAGTAGCAATATGGTCTGCACCGAAGATATTTACCAACCAGTCGAATCCCCGCCTTATTTTTTCCCTGTGATAGGCGATATCAGGCAATCTGTAGGTCGGTTCGCCTGTACTTTTAATGATAACGCGATCCTTCTCCTGGCCAAATTCCGTGGTCTTGAACCACACCGCCCCATCAAGGTCATAGACAAATCCCTTTTCACGAAGAGTAACAACTACGTCATCAACGAGTCCTTTTTCGTAAAGGGAGTGTTCGTTGTAATAGGAATCAAATTTAATATCGAGGCGTGCAAGGGTGTCAGTAATATTTGCAAATATCTCCTGTTCGGCCTTTTCCCTGAAAGGTTCTACATCTTCAGTATCTTTGAGTGAGTCCCCTTTTTCGGCAACAAGTTTTCTGGCAATATCATAAATGTATTCTCCCTGGTACCCATCCTCCGGAAAATCACCATCAAGCCCCAGAACTTCCATATAACGGGCCCTGGTGGATTGGCCCAAAATCCGCATTTGACGGCCGGCATCATTGTAATAATATTCCCGTGTAACATCATGGCCGGTAGATTCCAGCAACCTGGCAATGGCATCTCCCAGAACTGCCTGGCGCCCATGACCTATGGAGAGAGGACCGGTGGGATTGGCACTGACAAACTCAACCAGCACCTTTTTATTCTCCCCCACTTTAGAATATCCGTAGGTGTAGGCCTTGTCGCAGACCGGTTTAATTACCGACTGCCAAACCTCGTTCCTAATAAATAAATTGATAAAACCGGGTCCGGCAATCTCAACCTTGTCAAAGAGCTCAGTATATTCAGAAAGCTTTGCGGTAAGCTGGGCAGCCAGCTCACGGGGATTCTTCTTTTCCCGGCCTGCCATGATCATAGCCATGTTAGTGGAAAAATCACCATGGGAGGCATGCTTGGGAAGTTCAACTGTGTAGGAACCGGCCGCTCCGGCAGACCATAACTCCTGCTTAACACCTTCAATAAAACAACTATCCAGAATTTCTTTTACGCGTACCTTTATCATTATTTTCTCAATATATTTT
>JAAXQI010000166.1 GCA_012974315.1 Desulfobacterales bacterium
TCAAAATTAGGATTTACTTGGCTTGACAACCACCATTAATGATATCAGCATTTTGATCTAAGAAAGGAAGAAAACCATGAAATTCAAAGAACTATTGTTGATATTGATCATCTGTTTCCTTGCGAACGGACTGGTACCCTCCGCATCCGCTGATAATAAGAGTCCAAATCTGGTTCTGCAAATCACAGTAGATCAACTGCGTGGTGACCTGCCCATGCGTTTCAAGGATCGCCTCGGCAAAGGAGGCTTCCGTTATTTATTGGAAAACGGCACCCATTACAACAACGCCCACTATCAACACGCCAACACGGAAACAGCCGTTGGACACGCGACACTTGCCACAGGTGCAGATCCGGCCAGGCATGGAATTGTTGCTAACGATTGGATCGATCAGAAAACAGGCAAGTTTGTTTATAATACCGAAGACGATCGCCATCACATTATTGGCAGCAAACCAAAACCCCATAAAGGTGTCTCGCCCCGTAATATCCTTTCCAGCACGATTGGCGATGAGCTTGTTGTTAATAATGGCGGCCGGTCGCGGGTATTCAGTGTTTCAATCAAGGATCGCGGGGCCATTCTTCCTGGAGGGCATGTGGGCAAGGCCTTCTGGTTTTCCAAGAGTAGTGGTAATTTTGTAACTAGTACTTACTACTATGACGATTATCCCGAATGGGTCAAACAATGGAACGGTGCCAAACCGGCCGACCGGTACAAAGGAAAAACCTGGGATCTCCTGCATGATCGTTCATCTTATATTGCCGGCGATATTGATGATCGTCCCTACGAAGGGTCATTTGCGAAATTGGGTCGGACATTTCCCCATGCACTGGGAGATGGAAGCGCGAAGCATTTCTATTTAATTCTTACATTAACTCCTATCGGTGACGAACTGACGCTGGATTTTGCCAAAACACTCATTGATAACGAAAAGGTAGGGCAGGGGGATGCTACGGATTATCTGGCAATCAGTTTTTCTTCCACCGATTATGTCGGCCATCTTTTTGGACCCTCCAGTCTGGAAACAGAGGATAATATCCTGCGCCTGGATCGGGTACTGGCTGAGCTTTTCCAATACGTAGATAAGAAAATCGGTCTCGACAAGACCCTGATAGTGCTTTCTGCCGATCATGGCGGTCCTGAAGCCCCTGAATACATGGCTGAACACGGAATGGAGACAGGCCGTTTTCCATTGGATTGGTTTAAAAACGGCTCTCCTTTATCGGATGCGCTTAAGAAACGGTTTGGTCGGGATGACCTTGTTGCCGTCCACAGCCATCCCTATCTCTATCTCAATCTTGAAGCCATAGAAGATGCAGAGCTTGATATTGATGAGGTTGAGCGTTTTGTTGCCACAGAAATGATGAAAGTGCCGGGAATTGCCTATGCCATGACACGCAGCGACCTGTTAGCCGGGCGAATTACCGAGTCGCCTATCCAGAATCAGATCAGGCGCAGTTTTCATCCTGTACGTTCCGGCAACATCCATATGGTGCCGGAGCATTACTGGTTCTTGCACTCCAGTGAGGAAGCCGAAAAGATGGGCATCGAAAAAATTGCTGCAATTCATGGTTCGCCGTGGCAGTACGATACGTATGTGCCTGTTTTTTTCGCCGGCAACGGTGTTAAGGCTCAGACAATAAGCAGGCTGGTGGGTCCCCATGACATAGCCGCAACAATAGCTGCGTATCTGGAAATCAAACCCCCATCAGGGTCAGTGGGAGTTCCGCTTGTTGAAGTGCTGAAAGATTAATCAGTATAGAAGAAAGTAATTTATCAACTAAGAAAAAAGGAGAAGGCGGCAATGAATGATGACGTAAACGTTGATATGACAGTGAAATTTGTTAATGGAACTGAAGAGCATTATACGTTTTCTCGTCAGATGACCGAAGAAGATGCCCATATAATGGTGAATAAAGTCCAGGAGGCGCTGGATGCAAAGCATCTGATAATTGAACTTGGCAGCAAGATCCAGATCATGCCGATGAACAATTTACTTCAGATTGAAGTGAACCCCGTGCCTGTCCAACTCCCTGAAAACTGTATACAGGGAGCATCTCTTGTTTAACTGCCTGCCATGTCCATGCAGATTATTCTATCATGCATGATAACTGGTATTGCAGTACTCATAATTCAGGCTTTGGGAGAATAGAATGTTTTCCAATTCACAGAATCCGCTGAGCAGATCTGTAAAAAAATCATTAATCCGGCGTCTTGCCATTGGTGGGTTCATTATCTGCCTAATTATTGCGGTATACGTTTTATTGGCAAACCGCAATGATGTTGGCGGGGTAGTCGTTTACCGCATGATCCAGGTTACAGAGTTATTCAATTCACTGGCCGCAGAACATCTTAACTCAGAAGGCTCCCTGGACAGGGCCGGTCTGCAGGACTCACTTGAAGAACTAATTGCAATGCCTCGTTTAAAAATGAAAGAGGGGCAATTTGTGTATGCGGGTATTTATGACCTTGGCGGCCATGAAATTGCAAAACTCACTGATCCGGATTTTGAGCAAATAGGTGCAATTAATGGTTTCATGGAAAATGCTTCTCATAAGCTTTCCTTTAAAAAAGGGATATTGCATGAAACAATGCGTTTGCAGGGCAAACTTCTGGTGCGAACAGCAGCAATTCTGACCAATGACAAAGCTGAAACAGTAGCCCATATTGAGGGAATGTACGCGGTATCACCTGAGGTAATTTCAGAAATCCGCAGTCGTATAATTAAGGGTATCCTGATCGGAATTTCTGTGGTTATTGCCACGGTCTTTTTAATGTATCCCATTATCCTTAACCTTCTCAGCCGGGTATCAAAACTGACCGTAAATCTGCTTGATTCCAACCTTGAAACGCTCCAGGTTCTTGGCAGTGCTATTGCAAAACGCGACAGTGACACCGATGCCCACAATTATCGTGTCACTATTTTTTCGGTTCGACTTGCTGAAGCAGCAGGGCTGGACCAGCATTCAATACAAAGACTCATTAAAGGAGCATTCCTTCATGATGTTGGGAAAATAGGAGTGCGTGACAAAATATTACTTAAACCCGGTAAACTTGATGACGAAGAATTTGAAATAATGAAAACCCATGTCAAACATGGCCTTGATATAGTTTCCCGATCCAATTGGCTACATGACGCCGAAGATGTTGTGGGTTACCACCATGAAAAGTTTAACGGCAAAGGAGGCTACAATTCAGGACTTGCAGGGGGTGGAATTCCAATTAATGCCAGAATTTTTGCTATTGCTGATGTTTTCGACGCCTTGACCTCCAAGCGGCCCTACAAAGAGCCTTTCCCTTATGATATGTCCATTGAAATTCTGCAAGAAGGACGTGGTACTTATTTTGATCCTGCCCTGGTGGACATGTTCATATCAATTGCCCAACCGCTGTATGATCTCCTTTCAGGAAAGGATGATAATATTCCCCAAGAAGAGCTTGGAGGTATCATTGAAGAATATTTCACAAAGGCTTCCGCCGCCTATTAAACAATTATTGGGATCCTATGTTTAAACTCTGCAATAACGGTATAAATATCCAGTTTGTTTCGATCTGTTTTCTCATTTTTTATCAACTCCTTTTTCAAGGCTGCGCGACACGGCAGGTAATTCTGGACCGTGCCATTGTCCAAAATGATACGGCCCGGATTATCACGGAAGTTAAAGTACTCCATGAGCCCACCGGAAAGACCGGATCCGTAAATATGATATTGCCGCAGAGTTCGTTTGAACTTGGGTTCGCAGGAGCGCCCATGCAAGGCAAACGTGGCATCATCACCTGGACGGATTATGAAGGCCGGCAGCGAAAAATTGAACTGTCTCTCCCCCGAGGTCCTGCAACAGGGGAGGGAAGGGCCATGATGAGCCTGATTTACACCATACGCCCATCAGGCGAAGTAACTGTTGAACTTAAGTAACAATTGCTGAGTGCAAAAAAAAGCCCGGACAAAATATGCCCGGGCTTTTATGAATATTCTTAAATCTCCTGTCAGGTCAACCTGACAGATATCGAACAGAAAAATTACCTGACAATTTTTGTATACTTTGAACCCTCCAGGGTCAGGTTGTACATCAACCCTTTGTTGCCGAATACAAAACCAACGATGGGGCTTTTAATGTTAGTTGTGTCAATGGAGCCACCGGCGCCGAGCTCAATCAAGGCGACAGAGCCATCGACTCCAGCCTCCCAACCTGAACTGGCCCGAAACTTCTTCAAGGCATCATCCTGCATGAAAACAACAATTACTGTTTTGGACTGGGCCCCAAGCTGAAAGCCGATGGAGGCTGCTGCCGTACTGTAATAATCTACTGTCTTGCCGTTAATCCGCAGTGCACCCTCGCCATATTCACCGCCAATACCTATACCTGCCTTGATTACACTTGGAAAAACCAACACACCTTTAGCTGTTTTAAGAAATTCCTTGCCGCCTTTGATATCATTATTAAAACGTTCAAGAGCAGTATCCACTCTAATATCAATCTCCTTGGCTGATTTGGCATAGGAAGTGCCAGGCTGCCAAAATGCTCCAATTACCAGGGAAAGGCCTAAAAACATGATAATTGTCGTTAAGACTCCGGTGGTCACATTCCATCTATTTTTTTTCATTTGAAAAGCCTCCATTTGAAATTTTATGATAACCGTAAATTTCCATAAATATCTTTCAACACTACTCCCGTTACACTTTCGTGCACCAGAATATTCC
>JAAXQI010000041.1 GCA_012974315.1 Desulfobacterales bacterium
GGCCTCAGGTAGCCCCCTAAAAGGGGGCCGTTACGTTGGGAAAGCCCCCTTGGGGCTCTGTTAGTCAAACAAATTTATTTGATCTTTCTCCTGTTTTTCTTGCTCACGGATATATTTTTTTATGGCTTCTTCATCCAACCCCACAGTGCTGACACAATACCCACGGGACCAGAAATGCATGCCCGTTACTTTCTTGTATCCTGCCTTTCGGTGGATTCTTACAGCACTCTTTCCCTTCATAAATCCTAGGGCAAAAGCAACACTATACTTGGGGGGAATCTTCAAACACATATGGATATGGTCTGGCATTAAGTGGCCTTCAAGAATCTCTATCCCTTTCTGCCTGGCCAAGTCCCTTAATATCTCTCCTGTATCTTGTTTTAATTTCCCATATAGAGCTCGCTTCCTATATTTAGGCACGATCACTACATGGTATTTGCAATCCCATCGCACATGCGATAGACTATCCCAATCATGCATAGGCTTTTCCTCCGGTGTGCCCGAAAGGGTGCTTTCCCAGAGGAAGAGCCTATTTTATTTTACGCCGGATCGGTAGAACCTATCCGGGTCCACCACCATAGGTGGTGGGTTTATGAATAACTAAAACTTAAATCTGTACGAACTTGGCTGCGTATCGCACATGAAATGCATATTAAAAATCAACTTATATTCTCAAAATAGTCGTTCAGATTTTCCATTCCGCTCAGAGATGCTATATCCAATAGCCTTATATCCTTTGAGCCTTTTTTCGTACATCCTCATGAGCATGGGAATCTGACTGTCTACATAATCATATATGTGAACCTCTTTTTTGCCACCATACATTCTATGAAGGCGTCCCGCATATTGCTGAAGGGTTCCTCGCCAAGAGATTGGTAAGGCTAAAAACAGGGTATCAAGGCGTGGATCGTCAAAACCTTCCCCTATATAACGTCCGGTTGCAAGAAGGACACGCTCTTCGCCGGAACTAATATTCTCCAATTTTTCAGCAAGGTTCGTTCGCTGTTTTTTCCCCATACCACCCTTGAGAATAATGAGATGATCCACCTTCCCACTTAAAAGACTTTCAAGAATATGGAGATGATCTATGCGTTCTGTAAGGAGTAAAGGTGATCGTCCTTCCTGGACTGCTTTAATAATGTCCTCTGCGATCAGCTGATTACGATCATCATCAGATATAAGCAGTTTGTAAATCTCCTGGACCGAAGACTGATCTTTTTCCGGAGATATCTGCACTCCTGTCAATCTTGGTATCATTATATGTTTGAATGGCCGCGCCTTGGCTGCATCAATAGCATGGACTCTAAAACGGATAGGCCCGCATTGCATGATGACAATTGGGTGATGACCATCTTTTCTTACCGGAGTCGCAGTGAGCCCCAAGATATATTTAGCTTTAACCTTTTTCATTATCTGTTCAAAACTGAAAGCAGATACATGATGACACTCGTCAATAATCACATGGCCATAATCGGCCACAATATTGTTGACCTCACCTTTATGGTTAAGGCTCTGCAGAATACCGACGTCAAGTCTGCCGGTTATTTTTTTTCGACCTCCCCCTATTTGCCCTATTTCAGACTCGGTTATTCCTAGAAAAGACGCAAGCCTTTGACGCCATTGATCTAGAAGCTGCCTACGATGAACAAGAATAAGGGTATTTCTTTTGCGTACCGCTATAAGCTTCGCTGCTATGACAGTCTTGCCAAAAGCTGTGGCAGCCGAAAGAACTCCGTTTTCATACTGCCGAAGTTCCTTAACTGCTATTTTCTGTGGCTGCCGAAGTTTACCTTTAAATCCAAGTCGTAAGGGCCGCCCGCTAGTCCGTTCGTCCTGAATAATCAAATCCACACCAAGCTGATCCAGAAGACTGTCAGCCTCCTTTAGACAGCCCCTGGGCAGACCAATATGATTTGGAAAGTCCTCAGCACAGGAAATGATTCTAGGTTTGTTATATGTTGGCAACCGCATGGCTTGCGATTTATAAAAGTCAGGATTTTGAAAAGCGGCAAGTCGAACCAACCGATTTAGCAACTCAGAGGGCAAACCTTCTTTTTTAATATAGAGTAGATCAGCATATACAGCTTTAATAGTTTTTGGCAGGATGCCCTTAATAGGTTTTTCAATTTTTTCCCCTGACGGTGGTAATGTCCATGGGGCGTCTTCAGCTTCATCGCTGGTTTGACTCATTCTGACGCCAATAACTTCTCCAGCCTGCATGGCTTCCGTCACAATTGCCTCTACAGCGCCAGGCTGCATTTTCTCTACACCAGAAAGAAATTCCCATTGGTCAGGAAAAGGTTGCATGGTTTTATCAAGAAAAACACTGTTACTTTCTTCCCGCGGATGTTTCTGCAAAGGCAGTGCAATAAGGTTACCAAAACCCCCTCTGGGTAAAGTGTCCTGACTTGGAAATAATCTATCATAAGAATCAAACCCTATTTGATGGCGCTTTGCCATGGTTCTGGTCAGAATTGCACAACCCAGTTTTCTTGCAAGCGAAGCCGGTATTGGTTCAGAAAAGAAAATCCAGACATGTCCACCATTGCCGGAACGTGAACGCTCCAGAAAAGCAGAAACTGATAACTCTTCACATGTAATAAGAAAAGCAACTGTATCCTCTTGCCATGATTTTTTATCAAAATCAGCGGCAAGAAGCCAGCAGGTGTCATCAGGCAAAAGGGGATAAAGACCGATTGTATGCTTCCCTGTTAGATGGTCATAGATTATTTGGTCTGTTAACGGTAAAAACTCTCTATTTTCGCAGTTGCCGCATTTTATGCGAGGCTTGTCGCAATACAATCTGTTCCACTCTAATCTACAGGCTGGCGAATAACCGGATTTCCCTTTCTTCGTCTCCCAGCGGACAGGATAAACATCCTCCCTTCCTCGAAAGATACTGCGGAATAGAGCTACTTTAGCTGCACTGGAAGAATTCTGTGTAATTGCATCTGAATGGAAAGGTGCGTTCGATTTTGGGGTAGTTGTACTAATAGATGATCTTTCAAAATCGAATGACTTGATTTGGAGAAGATTTTTTAAATGCTCTTTCTCTTCACGGAGTCTTGCACATTCCTGTTGAGCTTCTTTTAACTTTTTTCTAAGATCCCTTATATCATCCATCTAAATCTTTCATGCACTTTGCAGTTCACCTCTCAGCCATTTTGGAAATGCATGCCAGGGCATTGCCAAATTGTTTTCAGGCAAGTCTTTTGTTTCCTTAACACGACAGACAAGAATTCCTGTCTCTGCGGCATCTCCGCCCAAAAGCTTTTTAAATGAGTTCAGTGGGTTGAGATGATTAGGGGTAGGCGTGGCAGTTAATTTTATTTCTACCGGGTGGATTTTTGTACCGATCTGGATCAGAAGATCGACTTCTAATCCATCATGTGAGCGCCAGAAGTAAATGTCTGGTTTTCTGCCCAGGCTGGTAAAAGCTTTAATCGTTTCACCCACTACCCATCCTTCAAAAAATGCACCACCCATCGAACCGGCCAGGGCAGCACTTCCACTTGGCTGTCTGGTTAAAGCGCAGACCAGGGCTGTATCAAGAAAATATATTTTCGGCGCTTTATTGAGTCTCTTGCCAAAATTCTTGAAATAGGGCGGTAGGAAAAAAGTGATATAAGAGGCTTCCAGAATACCTGCCCACGACTTGACGGTCGGCTGCGAAATACCTGTCTGCCTAGAGATATCAGCCATATTAAATGACTGGCCATGCCTGGCTGCACAAACCGTTGTAAATAATTCAAACTGACGCAAATCGGTTACGTTATGAAGCTGCCTTATGTCCCTTTCAATATAGGTTTGGATATAGGATCGTATCCATAAATCGCGCTTTTCCTGTATGAGTGAAGGTTCCGGGTACCCTCCCAGCCATATGACATTTTCTACATTATTTTCATAAACCTGCTTGTTTTCTTCCCAACTAAAAGGGAGAAGTTCCAGAATGGCGATCCGGCCGGCAAGCGATTCGCTCACATTTTTCATTAACTGAAATTGCTGTGAACCTGTGAGAATCCAACGCCCATATTGCTCTCTTTTCCGATCTATTCGAATCTTCAGGTATGGAAGGATTTCCGGCACGTACTGAATTTCATCAAGAATGATCGGCTTATCGTCAAAACGGTCAAGAAAGCCGTTCGGGTCAGAAATTGCAAAATTACGCTCCAGAGGATCATCAAAACTTACATAGGAATATCCTTTCCCGCCTTCCTGCAGAAGAAATGTTGTTTTGCCGGATTGACGCGGACCGGTTATGAGGACAGCCGGGAAATATTGAAGAGCCTTTGCCAGCGATGGATAGAGAAGTCTTGAAATATACATGCGACAAATATAAAATCAAATTTTACATTTGTCAACAATGATTAGTTTTTTGAATAACAACTAAATGGCTCGAATAGAAAAAGGGCTGCAACATATTGATATTGCAGCCCTTTTATGCCTGGTGCCGAAGGCCGGACTCAAAAAGCGAGCTCTAACTACTTGAAATCATTAGACTCGAAGTATCGCTGGTTGCGTGTTTTTTGCCGCATTCTGCAACCTATACGCAACCAATTTCCATGGTTTGCAAGGTTAACGCTAAAAGGTCAACATATCCACTGTACATCTTGACCTTTTAAGAACGATTCACAAGTCCACATGGATAGCAGAAATCTTTAGTATTGAAACAACAAAAAACAGGAC
>JAAXQI010000015.1 GCA_012974315.1 Desulfobacterales bacterium
GTATTAAACGTGAATTAAAACGCCGCGAGTATTATGAGAAGCCGAGCGTGAAAAAGCGCCGGAAGCAGGCTGAAGCCAAGCGTAAAATGCGAAAGTTCAGACATCATTCATAAAGCGCAGAGTATATTCTGCAGGCTCAGTCGGTGATATTGTTTCATAAATAACATGGTAAATGGCTGACAGGGCAAAGAAAAAATACGAGAAGCGCTCCCGTCCAAATGGGGGCGCTAATGTACCATCCCCAAAGCAGAATTTCTTTTATTCCTACCTGGATTTATTTCTCAAATACTTATCTGCAGAACTCCGTCTGGCACCAAATACCTATAATAAATCCTACCGCTACGATCTCAATTCCTTTGCAGCGTTCCTTGAAAAAAAGAATATTGAAGACCTGAAGCAAATAGATAAGTCCGATATCAGGGATTATATTTCCTGTTGCAGAAACAACCACCTTTCATCCCGTTCGATTTCCAGAAGAATATCTACGTTGAAAACCTTTTTCAGGTTCCTCCTGGCTGAAAATTATATTGATTTTGATCCCACTTCCATGATCGAGCATCCCAAGCAGGGAAGAATTCTGCCTAAAACATTAACAGTTAATGAGGTAGATATTCTTTTGGCTGTTTCAGAAAATCTGGACCGGGGAAAGCTGCTTGAAGCCAGAAATCATGTGATGCTTCACCTGCTGTATGCCACAGGGCTCAGGGTATCTGAACTTGTCAATCTGTCGCTTGTAAGTTTCAACCGTCACAGCGGCAATTTACGGGTGCTGGGCAAGGGAGGCAAGGAGAGACTTGTACCCATTGGAGAACAGGCCAGGGTACTGCTCGAGGAATACCTGGATGATATAAGGCCCAGGCTGCTGCACGGCAAAACAAGTCCTTCACTTTTTATAACCCGACAGGGTCGGGCCATGACAAGAAACCGTTATTGGCAGATATTGAAGGATATTGGCAGGCAGGCAGGCATCAATAAGAATGTCAGTCCCCATGGGCTCAGGCATTCTTTTGCAACGCATCTCCTGGAAAATGGAGCTGATCTCCGTTCAGTTCAGCTCATGCTGGGACATTCAGATATATCCACAACCCAGCTTTACACCCATGTTGAGCGCAGCCGTCTCAAAAGTATTCACAAAAAATTCCACCCACGGGGATGATTGTTGGGGTGCATGTACTTCTGCATTTGCCTGTTGGCAATTATGGGGCTATTGGATATTTTTTTATAAATATTGAAAATTGAAGATTGAAGATTGAAGATTATCAGTATATTAAGTTACTGATAAATCGCAGAAGATTTTTTTACCTATAATCTTCAATGTTCAATTTCTCAAATCTTCAATGTATACAACATGGAAGTCATAACCACCCACATGAATGCTGACTTTGACAGCCTTGCCTCCATGGTGGCTGCCAGGAAGTTCTACCCTGATGCGGTTATGGCATTTGCAGGCTCCCAGGAGAAGAACATCAGGGACTTCTTTGCCCAGTCAAGCCACTATTTTTTCGATTTCAAGCGCCAGAAGCAGATACCCCTCGATAAGGTTACAAAACTCATTCTTGTTGATACACGCCTGGCAGGACGGCTGGGGAATTTTGCCAAGTGTTTGAAAAACGAAAACATTGAACTCCATATATATGACCATCACCCGGACACCCCGGAAGATTTGAAGGGTGACGTGGAAGTCATCAGGGCGGTGGGTTCTACGTCGACTATTTTTGTCCAGTTGTTTCGCGAGAAGGCAATATCCATCACAAAAGATGAGGCAACACTTCTTTCCATGGGTATTTACGAGGATACCGGATCGTTCAATTATGCAACCACAACGCCTGATGACCTTGAGGCAGCAGCCTGGCTTCTGGAGCAGGGAGCCAACCTGCATACCGTTTCCCAGTCTATTTCCCGGGAACTTACCGTTTACCAGCTGGGCCTCTTAAACGACCTCATAAAGTCGGCAATTAATTATACCATCCAGGGAATTGATATCATTGTAGCCAAGGTTGCCCTTAAAGAATATGTGGATGAATTTGCCTTGTTGGTCAGGCATTTTATGGTCATGGAAAACCTGAATGTCCTCTTTGCCCTTGCCGGGATGGAGGACAGGATCTATCTTATTGCGCGGAGCCGTGTGCCTGAGGTCAACGTTGGCGAGATTGCCAGGGATTTTGGTGGTGGCGGGCACGCCTCGGCAGCCTCGGCAACGGTGAAAAATATGACCATGATAGAAGCTGAGGAAAAGCTCGTCCGTCTTCTTAATAAGCATGTCCGTCCCCAGAGTCTGGCGGGAGAGTTAATGTCGCAACCGGTTATTACTGCGCCGCCTGATATTTCCATAAAAAATGCCAACCAGGTTCTGACCCGATACAATATTACGGTGCTGCCCATTGTCGAGAAAAAGTCCAAGCTGCTCGGTATAATTTCCAGGCGGGTTGCAGAAAAGGCTATTTTTCATAACCTGGGGGATTTGCCTGTCAGTGACTATATGACCACGGATGTTCTTTCCCTGCCAAGTTCCGCATCATTGGCCGATATCCAGGAACTGATCATCGAACATCGTCAGCGCTTGATTCCAGTAGTGGACGATGATGAGTTGCAGGGAGTTATCACCCGGACCGATCTGCTTAACCTGCTTATCGATGATCCGGCCCATCAGCCTAAAAATCTGATTTCTGCCGATGAACGCTCCTATGTTGAGCGGCACAGGAATGTAAGCAGTTTCCTTGCCGAGGTTCTCAACAAGGAGATGACTATTCTCCTGCGTACCATCGGGGAGGTGGCGGAAGAAAATGGGTATACTGCCTATGCAGTGGGAGGGTTTGTCCGTGACCTTCTGCTGCGCATAAAAAATCTCGACCTGGATATTGTGGTTGAGGGCGATGGCATCAAATTTGCCAAGAAGCTTGCTGAGCACTTTGGAGCTGCAGTCCGCACCCATGAAAAATTCAGCACAGCTCTGGTTATTATGCCGAATGGGTTTAACATCGATGTGGCTACCGCCAGGCTGGAATATTATGAGTATCCTGCTGCCATGCCGACAGTAGAGCTTTCCTCCTTAAAACTTGATCTGTACCGCCGGGATTTTACCATCAATGCCATGGCCATTAATTTGAATTCTGAGAAGTTCGGCACTCTCGTAGATTTTTTCAACAGCCAGACAGATATAAAAGAGCGGCGTATAAGGATTCTGCACAATTTAAGCTTTGTGGAGGATCCCACACGTATTTTCAGGGCAATTCGTTTTGAACAGCGTATGGGATTTACCATTGGCAAGCATACGGAAAAGCTTCTGAAAAACGCGGTAAAAATGAACCTGTTCAACCGTTTTTTGGGGCATCGTTGTTTTACAGAGTTAAAACTTATCTTCTCAGAAGAGAATCCCATTCCAGCCATCCGCAGAATGGCTGAATTTGATTTGTTGAAATTTATCCTGCCCGGACTCAAGTTTGATAAGCGCATGGAGCATAATTTAACCGAAACTCAACGTGCTATGGCCTGGTATAAGCTTCTTTATCTTGATGAACCGTGCCAGCAGTGGCTGGTGTACCTGTTTGCCATCCTTGTGCATTCTACGCCCAGCGAGTTAAAGGTCTTCTGCACGAAATTTGAATTTGTGGAAAGTCATAAAAGCGAATTGTTAAAGGAAAAGGAAGCTGCCGACAAGATCCTCAAGGAGTTGAGCCGGACCAGGAGACTGCGCACCAGTGAGATTTACTGGCTGCTGCAGGAACGCAGTCATGAAAGCCTTCTCTATCTCATTGCCATGGCCAGAAAGAAAACAGCCAAGAAGGCGGTTTCATATTTTGTTACACACCTGCGGCATTATAAAACCTATATTCAGGGGGTGGACTTGAAGAAAATGGGTTATAAGAGCGGGCCAATCTATAAAACCATCCTGAATCATCTGCTTGAGGCTAAACTTGACGGAGAAGTGGAGAGCAGGGCAGATGAGATCAAATTTATCAAGCGTAACTATCCTTTAGAAAAAACAGAAAAAGCCAGGTAGACAAATATTTTCTCAAAAGTAAATCAATAGATATCCGGCTATTCCCTGTCCTCTTTGACGCGGTCCTGCATGTGGATATATGATCGGTGTTTAGGACCGACATAGATCTGGCGCGGCCTGCCGATTCGCCAATTGGGGTCATCCCACATCTCTTTCCAGTGGGCTATCCAGCCCGGCAGCCTGCCCAGGGCGAACATTACCGTGAACATATTGCTTGGAATACCCATGGCCCGGTAGACAATGCCGCTGTAAAAGTCGACATTGGGATAGAGATTACGTTCAATGAAATATTCATCATTGAGTGCCACCTCTTCCAACTCTTTGGCAATGTCAAGCAGCGGGTCAGAAAGTTTCAATGAGACAAGGACATCATCGCAGGCTTTTTTAATTATCTTGCCCCGGGGGTCATGATTCTTGTAAACCCGGTGGCCGAAGCCAACCAGTTTGAATGGATCGTTCGGGTCCTTTGCTTTTTTAATGTACTTTTCATAATCTCCGTCAGAGGCATAGATGTCTTCAAGCATCTCCACAACAGCCTGGTTGGCACCACCATGCAAGGGACCCCACAAGGCGCTGATTCCTGCAGAGATCGAGGCGTAAAGATTTACCCTGGCGCTGCCCACCAGCCGAACAGTGGAAGTTGAGCAGTTCTGTTCATGGTCGGCATGTAATATGAGAATTTTATTTAAGGCCGAAACCACATCCTGGTTGATCACATAAGGCTTCACGGGAGAGTCAAACATCATGTTGAGAAAATTTGCACAGTAGGAGAGATCGTGCCTGGGGTATACTAAAGGCCAGCCCATTGATTTTTTATAGGTGAAAGCGGCAATGGTCCGGACTTTGGAGATAAGGCGTGTGGCCATGATGTCAATATCTTCAAACGGGTTTTCCGCCATTTCCGGGTAGAAATTGGAAAGTGAACTGACCATAGATGAGAGGATGGCCATGGGAGCTGTATTGGGCGGAAAGTGATCGAAAAAGTGAATCATATCCTCATGGATCAGGGCGAAACCGCTGAGCAGCTGTTTGAATTTGCCCAGCTCATCCTCTGTAGGCAGAAATCCATGCAGCAGCAGATACGCTACTTCTACAAACGAGCAGTTGTCAGCCAGGTCGTTAATGGCATAGCCCCGGTAATTCAAGATACCTTGACTGCCCTCCAGGTAGGTAATCTCACTGGTGCAGGAGCCGGTATTCATGTAGCCGCTGTCCAGGGTAATATGCCCGGTATCCTTGCGCAGATTACGTATATCAATTGCCTTTTCTCCCTCGGTTCCTTCAATAATCGGCAGGGAGTAAGTTTTGCCTTCTATGGTAAGCTCTGCAGTCTTGTCAGTAACAAATTTATTAATCATAATTATCAACCTTTTCTATCAGTTCTGTCAGGGGAACCATATACAATATGAGTGGTGCCCATTATAGGTGTTGCCCGTGGCGAGATGTATAATTGAAGCTTCACCTGACCACCTCTGTTTTATAAATAAAATTATTTCTGTTGCTGGGATGACTTTTGGTTGCAAACTATTTATTATAGAGGAAAATGGATATGAGTGCAATACCTGCCGGAGGAGAGCTTTGTTTGAGGCTGAAAAAAAATCGAGCAATTATTTAGATTTTTATGAGGAAATTGATGTTCCCGAAACATGCAAGCTATCAGGGAAAACTAACTTTTTTCCGTGAAAATGTCACCATCTATCCTGTTTCCTGTGAACCTCTGGCAAATGGCCGTTCTGATATAGAGTGGCTTGAAGGAGTTCTTGCCGGAGGAGCAAAAATAGTACAGCTCAGGGATAAGTGTTCCGATGACCGTACCTTTTATCAAAAAGCCCTGGTTTTCAGGGAGAAAACAAATGAGGCAGGTGCATTGTTCATTGTCAACAATCGTGTTGATATTGCCTTGTTAGCTGGTGCTGACGGGGTCCACCTTGGTAATAATGACCTGCCGGTGGAAAAGGTGAGAGAATTTGGACCGGATCTGATTATCGGGGTGTCGTGCAACAAGCAGGAGCAGGTAGCAACAGCAAAGGAGCGGGGTGGTTCCTACTTTAATATCGGACCCATTTATAGAACAGAAACGAAGAAAAACCTGACACCTTTTCTCGGGTCAGATGCAATTGAGTCGTTTTCTTCTCTTTGTGATCTGCCATTTACTGTGATGGGAGGGGTGAAACGGGAGCATATCCAGGAACTTGTTGCAAGGGGAGCACGACGCATTGCCGTTGTTACGGCCCTTACCCAGGCAAAGGATATAGCTGCAGAAACACGGAGCTGGATTAACGAAATTGATAAGGCATCCGCATAACGATCGGATGAAAGAATGTAATTAAAGGAGAAACCCTTAAGTATATGGATATCCCGAAAACAATTGCTGAACGTAAGGATGATATACAATTTCTGATGAAGTACGCTGTGCCTGAAGACCAGGTTGATACGGCAGAGGCTTTGTTGGAAAAATACGATTCTGATATTATTGCCTTGAATCTGTTACACAGTTTCTATATCCATTTGCCCGAAGGCAAGGATGATTCTGTAAAAGCACTGCGTTTATTGACCCGCCGGCAGGGGATTTTTCTTCTCTGTGTTTCCACTGGTAATGACTTGCATTACCTCTACCTGGTGAATAATGAGGCAGCTCATATAATAGGCACCCTGGCAGAAGGTATTGGAGATCAGCAATTGCTGGATTTATTGGGTTATGCAAATAACGAAGAGGTGTTGACCCTGACAAAAAACCCTGAAAAGTTGCAGGAATATGAGCCATACACTCCTGACTCAAACCTGTGTCCTTCCTGTTATGCGGCTGAAGGGGAATTCCATACCCTTGGCTGCCCGGTTGAGATCTGTCCCTGGTGCAATGGACAGCTGACCTACTGCAATTGCAGGTTTGAAAAGCTGGATATTGATGCCCTGGACAAGGTGGCACAGATAGAAAAACTGCAGGAATTGCTGGCGGAGGCGGGTAGAATTGCGTTTAAAAAGGAACACCGGCCCGGGTATCCAACCATGGAGGATGAGTAGAAAGAGATAGTGACTAAAGTTTTGAGTGACTAAAGTGAACTAAAGTTTAAATATTTTTATAACTTTAGCCCACTTGTAACTTTAGCTCACTTTAGACACTTTCCTTTCACTCGACCCCTTGACCCCTTGTGGTTCTACTTCAGCTTCTGGAAAAACTTGTAGAATTCGGAATCTGATGAGATGATCAGGTTTGTATTCTGACCAACAGCAGCCTTGTAACTTTCCATACTCTTGGTAAAAGAGTAAAATTCCGGGTCCTGATTATATGCATCGGCATATATCTTGGATGCTTCAGCATCCGCTTTACCCTTGATCTCTTCAGCCTCACGATTTGCAGTGGAGATAATCACTTTCAGTTCTCTTTCTACCTTACCCATGATTTCAGCCTTCTGGCCTTCACCAAAGGACCTTTTTTCCGCAGCGATCCGTTTACGCTCAGAAATCATACGGTCGTAAACCTTGAGACGTACTGTTTCAATATAGTTAACGCGCTTGAATAAAACATCTACAAGTTCAATTCCATATTGTGGAGTGATCTTGGAGGCAGTCTTATGGATCATGGATGAAATCTTATCGCGGCCAAACTGTAGCTTTTCCACTTCTACTGCAGAATTCGTCATAGTCTCAGGTGAAAAATCAGAGCTTCTGATAATCTCCACCAGGTCATTTTTATTGACCAGGTCGCGTACGGTACCATCAATGATATCATCCAGAATAGACTGGGCCCTGGTTTCATTATTGACCGCCTGCAGGAAAACAAGGGGGTCAGAAATGCGCCAGCGGGCGGTGACATCAAGATAAACAAAGGTCTTGTCGTTGGTGGGAATCTGGTTCGGGTCACCGTCCCAGATAAGAATCTTCTTCTCAAAATAGGTGGCTTCCTGAATATAGGGGGTCTTGAAATGAAGTCCAGCCTCTGTAACAGGCTGGCCAATCGGGCGGCCGAACTGGGTGATAACGGCCTGCTTGCCTTCTTCAAGAATATAGAAACCGTTGGCAACGGTTACAATCAAGGCAATTACTATAATTATGCCGATGGTTCTGAGTATCTTATTCACCTGTTTACCTCTCGTGTTAGGGTGGTAATGCTTTTTTTATTTACTTTAGTTTGGAGCCGCTGATGTCCAGAAACGGCAGAATGGAGCGCTGTTCCTTGTCGATCACATAGATGTTTTTAACAGTCGGCAGGACTTCCTGCAGGGTTTCAAGATACATCCTCTGCCGGGTTACATCCTTGGCTGCCTGGTACTCTTTCATGATGTCAAGAAAGCGAACGGTTTCACCCTTGCTCTCATTGAGCCTCTGCGCTGCATAACCCCGGGCTTGTTCGACAATTTTCTTGGCATCACCGCTGGCCTTGGGAATAACCTTGTTATAGGCTTCCTCAGCTTCATTCACCAGCCGTTTCATGTCCTGGTCTGCTTCGTTGACTTCGTTGAAGGCGGGTTTGACCGTATCGGGCGGATTGACATCCTGTAACTGTACCGTGACGATATCGACTCCAGACTCATAGGTGTCAAGTACTGCCTGAAGTTCCTTTGATGTCATCCCGGCAAGAATCTCACGGTTGCTGAGAACATAATCAAAGTCCATGTTGCCAACGGTTCGGCGTATTGCGGTTTCTGATATGTCACGTACCGACTGCCTGATATCCTGGACCTTGAAAAGGAAATTAAAAGGATCACGGACCTTGTACTGTACGATCCATTCGACATCGATGACATTTTTGTCTGCGGTCAGCATGAGGGATTCGGCGTCAAAACCTTCTTTCTGGTAAACGGTCTGGCGGGCCGGCACCTTGGTACGGAATCCGAACTCCTCCTTGCGCACCGTTTCAATGTCCACCTTGATAACTGAATCTGCCAGTGGAATCTTGAAATTAAGTCCCGGAGGAGCCGTTTTGCTATACTCTCCAAACCGCAGAACAACACCACGTTCACCCGGTTTGATGGTATAGTAGGATGAGCTGACGACCTGGAACAGTACTATTACAAGAATGACGATAGAAATTTTGCCTAAACCTCCGAGAAAACCTTTTGGAGGTACATTCACTGTTCCCTGTCCTCCCTCATTTCCAGGAGCAGCGCCACTATCACTACTACTGCCACTGCCACTCCCAAAGAATGACTTGAGTTTTTTCAGAAGTTCTGCGATAAATTCTTCAGGCGATGGAGTTTTTCCACCTTTGCCCCAAGGGGGCTGTTCGTCCTGCCAGGCCATAATGTCCTCTCTTAACTTTATTGTTTTTATCCGGAAATATAATTGGCTGCAGTCGCCGGAAAGTTATGGTCTTCAAATACTAATACAAATAATTTTATGAAATTACAGTACCAATTCTCACAGATTGCATGGTCCATTTCAAGTATTATTTGTGAAACTATGCAGCTTGTTCCCCTCTTTGTAAAGGCAATCCCTCAATAATTTTTATAGTGGATCGTTAAATTCTTCTCTGAACGTTGCAACGCCGGATACATTCTTCATGGCATTATCATCCATGAAGAGGACCATAAAGGCCTTATCCGGAATGCCTTCCCACTGGCTTCTGATATTGAATCTGAACGCTGGCTGAAATCCGAAGCGGGGATAATAATCAGGATGACCAAGGACAATGACAAAAGGGCACTTCTTTTCCCTGAGAATCTGCAAGCTGTACTTTACCAGCATGGTTCCTGTTCCCTGGCGTTGTCGTGAAGGAAGGACAGCCATCGGAGCCAATCCCATACCCTGTGTCTTTTGCTTTACACCAGTAACCAGGACTGGTGTAAACATAATGTGGCCGACAATGGAGCCGTTATCATCTGCAACAAGTGAGAGATATTCAGAACATGTCAGTCGAAGTTTGTCCACAAGTTTGGCTTCTGCCAGGCTGTCAAATGCCTGCTCATTGACAGACCGAATAAAGGCAATATCCTCAGGTTTTTCGAAGCGTATCTGTATCATACTTATATCATTGTAATAATTATAAGCATAACCGTTTTATCTGAAAAAATAAGTATTGATTGTTCGTCACTGACATAATACCACAATAAATATTTTGTTAACCCATGGCCAACCACCAGCAGAAGAAAACCAGGGCAAGGCTTGCGATGAAAAGATTTGTTTGCAGGGATGTTTTATTGATCAGTATGCGTTGAGATGGCAGGAAAAATAAAAGAGCGCCGAGAACTGCACCTGCCAGGAGACCAAAAAAATGAGCACCTAAATCGGTTCGCGGTCCTCCGGTACCGAGAAAGGCGAGCAGGCCTGCCCCGGCAGCCAGAGGTAAAAGTATCTCTTTGAGAGCTGCAGATTTTTTGCTCACAGCCTGATAGCCTGAAAGAATACCGATTGTTCCAAAAATCGCCGTGGAAAAGCCGACAGAATTATGAGGATTGCCATGCAACAGAATATTGATAAAATTACCAATTATACCGGAGGCCAGAATCAGAGACCACCCCAAACCATGCCCGAGAAGACGGCAGAGAAAATGGACAAGCACTCCACCTGTTAGTACATTGCCGACTAAATGTACAACATCTGCGTGCAGGGTGAGTCCCGTTACCAGGCGGTACCATTGTCCATGTTCAAGAATTTGTTTGCCGGAAACAGCCCCCTGTGAAAACCAGTTGCTATCAGCAGCCCATGGACCGGTGATCACATATAAAATAATCAGCGCACCCATCATCAGTATTGTCGGAGGCTGGTATTTTGTCAGGACAGGAAGCTGAGCACTCTTTTTAGGGCGAGAAGGAGGCCAGTCGCTGTTTTCTTCCATATATGCAGCTATTTCACTTAAGGCCTTTTTTTCGTGGATCGTGGACACCTTTATGACCCAGCTCTGTTTTTCAAACTCTATTACGCTTGGGATGTCTGCGGCTCTGAGGACTAAAGACCATTGGTCAGCCTGCTGGCGGCTGGCCGGAAGGCCGATGGTTGAGGTCATCAGAAGTTCAGTCATTATATGTTCAGCCAATAAGTCATTTGAAATGGAGCAATAGGAAAAGGAGCTATTTTATTTCATTCTGCCAACCTGCTTAGAAAGAACATGTATGCATGGAGCCCACGCTTGTCAAAAAAAATTGCTTCAGTAGTAAGTTGTAAATCATGTTTGAGGACAGGTTTATAAATCTCAGCTTGAAATTAATACTCTGGCCTGCCCGTCTGCATAAGATGGCATAGAAGATAAGCAGGCAGCTAATTATTATACTGCTGAATTCCAACCGGTCAGTTTTTTCAAATCACGCAAAAGATTTGTATTGCTTAAAAACTTCCCAATGATTTTTATTTCTACATGAAATACAGTAAAGTATTGGTTAGTATGTAATGAAAACAAGGAATGACCATTAATTAAACACTGTGAATAAAGAGCTATGAACCGACTGATTATTTTTCCCATTGTAGTGGTTTTACTCCTGTTGTCCATATTTGCCTATGGAGCCGATGTTGCCGAATACACCAAGGCAATTGATCAAAGCCCTGCTGATATGAAGTACAAGTTTTACCTGTTGCGGGGTACGGCCCACAGGAACCAGGGTAATATTGATGCAGCCATTAAGGATTTTGGTACTTCCATTCAAATGCACCCAACCCCGGATGCATATTTGAGGCGTGGTGAAATGTATTTTGAAAAAGGAACTTATAATATAGCTGAACATGATTTTAGTGAGGCCATTGAGGTAAATCCGTCACATGAAGCTTATAAACTGCGGGGGTTGACCTATCTTGTTGTGGGTAATTTGGATATGGCTATTGCGGACGGCACCGAAATCATCAACATGGCGCCCAATGCTTCTGAATCATACAATATCCGCATGGAGGCGTATGTCCAGATAGGTGAAGCCGCGCTTGCCAGGGAGGATGCCCGCAGGGCGTTGACCCTGGACCGAAGAAACAAGGTGGCATCTGAACTGCTTGTCAAATATCCTGAAAAAATTGAAATGACCAGTGGTACCAACAGGTACAGACCCAAGGGTGATATTAATAAGTACAGGGTATGGGCCAGCAGCCAGGGCTTTGCCTTTTCCAGAAAACCTGAGGAAGAGGGCGAAGATGCTTCATCTGAAGAATCCCGATAGAATTTTTATTAAAAAATAGCATCTCTCTGCGCATCACTCTTCAAGTACTATTTTTTATTCCTTCGCTAGTGGCTATAGTTTCCGCCTTTGTTGTGTCTCTGAAACCACCGTGGACCAGGATTGTTGTCCGTGTTGCCGGCAGCTGGGTGGCTGCTATGGGACTGCTCATGATCGGCTGGTTCTTCCGCGGCCAGGTTTGAAAATAAAAAAAGAATTTGTAAATCTGGATTCATCAACCCAAAGCTACATCGAGAATCATCATTACCGAAAAACCGGCCATGGTTGTCATTGTAACTAAATCAATGTTTGCATAATTATGTTGAGATTCCGGGATCAGTTCCTCCACCACGACAAAAATCATGGCACCTGCGGCAAAACAGAGAGCGTATGGTAAAATGTTTTGCATTTTCAGGACAAATAGTGCTCCGATAACTCCAGCAATTGGTTCAACCATGCCGGAGGCCTGACCCATAAGAAAACTTTTCCAGTTACTCATCCCTTCTCTTCTTAATGGCATTGATACAGCAGTACCTTCGGGAAAATTTTGAATCCCAATGCCAATTGCCAAAGCAATAGCGCCTCCAATTGTTGCAGAAGGAAGGTGAGCCCCGACAGCACCAAAAGCAACACCCACAGCCAGCCCCTCAGGTATATTGTGAAGGGTTATGGCAAGCACCAGAAGGGTGCTTCGTTGCCATGAAGTTTTTATCCCTTCACTTTTATTGATACTCAGGCCCGGATGAAGGTGTGGTAGAAATTTATCCGCCAATCGCATAAAAATTCCACCCCCCATAAATCCGATGACTGCGGTAAGCCATGGAGTATGCCCCAACTGTTCCGCCATCTCTATGCCTGGCGCGAGAAGAGACCAGAAACTTGCAGCAATCATTACGCCTGCAGCAAAGCCAAGCATTGAATCCATTAGCTTTTGATTTACAGCTCTTGTAAAAAAAACAAGTGCCGCCCCGGCAGCAGTTACACCCCAGGTAAAAAGTGTGGCAATGAAGGCTTGTGTAACGGGATTGAACTGGAGAAAAAAATCGCTCATTTTAGTTTCCTTAAAAATTGGGGGGAGATTTTTGTTTTTAACATGGCAAATCCTGGTTAAAGAATTGTGAAGTTTTATTAAATCCGGTTCCCGGTTTGCAATTTTTAACCCTGCTGATCTTGCAGGGCGCAAATGTCCAGGGGCAATCCCTTGGCGGGTTCGAGCCTGAACCGGATGGCCTCCTGCTCGCATTTGGAAGCGCAGATGCCGCAGCCCATGCATTTCTCAAAGTTCACATTTGCCAACCCATCGATCATGTCAATAGCGTCAAACTGGCAGAACCCGGAGCACATTCCGCAGCCGATGCAAATATCTTGATCCACTTCTGAAACATAGCCTGAGGAAGCGAGCATGGGTGTGCCGTTCCTGTGGGAATTGATGGCACCGCAGCAGCAGGAGCAGCAGTTGCAGATGGCGTAGAAGCGGTCCAGCATGGCATCTTTGAAAAAGGCGTGATGCACGTGGCCGCGTTCTTCTTCAGCCTCCATGATGGCGACTGCCTCCTGTTGGCTGATCCACCTGGTCTTGTCCGGATGATGCTCCACAATAAAACTGGCAAAGGGTTCGCCTACGACCAGGCAGACATCCTCCGGCTGGCAGGGTTTTTCCTGCGCCGCCCGGCAGGGGCATTTCAAAACTGCAATATGATCAGGGTTTTTCAGGATGATGTCCCGTGCCCGTTTGTAGGGAATGACCTGTTCCAGGTCGGGCATGTTGAGGGGTTTGTTGACAGTTATGAGTTTGCTGGCCTTGTCAAGAGGCATGACTTTGCCGTGGTATCCATCGGCAAAGGTGATTTTTGTTTTATTCCCGGCTGGCGCGGTGCCAGCACTAACCTTTGGTTTGGGAAAGAGAAAGGTAACAAAGCGGAAAAGAGGCCCGAGAATTTTTGTTAAAGGGTGGCGCCCCTTGGCAACACCGATATAAGCATATATCCAGCGGCCATATATGTAACCATGGACAAAATCTCCCAGGGAATGGTTTTTAATGGCCCGCGACTCCTGGTAAAATTCCCTGGTCGACGGGCAGATGAAATGGTTTGATTTTTTATTATTATCCGGCATTGACTGTACCTGATTAAAAGATTTTACTTTTCTGAGGGAGAGGCTTACTCAAACCGTTTCACTATAAATCTTTTTT
>JAAXQI010000181.1 GCA_012974315.1 Desulfobacterales bacterium
TATCTTGGGACCGCTTACGGGCTTGGTAAAATGGAATCCATTTCAGCAAAACTTGAAGCAGCACTGGGTCATGAGCAGGAATACGGCTCCGAAAAGGGTATCAAGGAAGAAAAGCTTGGTCCCGGCAAATATCATTACAAGATGATGATGCCCTATTTTGATGATATTGATGTGCTGAACACCTATGCTGATTACCAGACAGGGGTTGAAACCGTGGAAGCTAACCTTGCTGCAGGAAAAGGCGGCACCGCTAAGGTGTACCGCATTGATCTGCCCGGTAAAGATGTCTCGGTTTTCGGTGTTGCCATTCCCCAGGGTGACGGCCCGGATTCAGGCGACAAGGATACTGATAAGGAAATCACAGATATCATCGATTACAGGGAGATACGCTCAACCGCTTATCTGCCCTATGAAATAATGGTCCAGGGCAACCAGGCCATCGCCTTGCGCGGACGTTACCGCATTGCGGTTCATTTTCCCGATACTTCCATGGCAGGAAAGCATGGTTTTACCAAGATCATGAGCTCACCCGGCGGCATCAAAAATGCCTTAAAGGCTGTGGCCGGTAAATAGAATTACTCACGTTTCATACCAACAAAAAAAGCAGTCGGGAAAACCCGGCTGCTTTTTTTTGTTGAAGAATTAACTACCAATCACAAAGGGGTTAGCAAGGTACAAGGTACGCGGCACAAGATGAAAGAATAAACCCATAAACCAGATAACGCACCCCACACCTCATACCTATTACTGCTGCCAGCTGATCTTTTATGCCATTTCACGCAGCGAGCAGCACAATAAAGGGCGATCTGTTTTTCCCGCGAAAGCGGGGATCTTGTATTTTCAGGCAGTTTAGACCTTTCTGGATCGGAGTCTCCTCTGTTCGCTTACCTCCCGCCTTCGCGGGAATGACGACTTTTACGACACAATCGAAGTTAATGCCTCATAAAAAAGCCGCCTGATATAGACGGCTTTTTTTATGTTGTTCAATCTATCCCAGACAATTGGCGAGTTGAGATTGTTGTTTATACAAGGTGTCAATCGTCCTGCCGTTTTGTTGCAGGACAACAGTGAGTTTCGCTATACTATAAGTATGCGAAACTTGCGATGACGCAGTAGAAACGACAAGATCAGCTCGCCAAATCAGACGAAAATGTCCTCACCGCCTAACGAATTGACCAGAATCGTGGTTGGTATTTCGTCAACAAATGACCTGTAATTATCATGCCATTCAGCCTCATCCGCTATTTCCGGCAATTCAAATCCTAAAATAACACAGGTGGCATCTGCTGAGTATTTATGCAGAACCCTGCTGAAGGATTCCTCCTCCATAACCACCTCCACATCTCCCTCCACGCGGGCAAGATCTATCATCTTCTGCAGGGCTTCCTCGGCAGGCAACCGCCCCTCTTCATTTTCCACCACCCGCAATACACGAATCCTGGCATTTTTCCACTCCCAGTTCTCGCACAGCAGAAATGCGATCAAAAGCATAAGGGCCCCGTTTTTATGCCCGCGCCACCAGATATCAATCCTTTTTGGCTCCTCAGGCTTGGGCATCTCATTTATTTCTATCAATGCCAGACTCATCCCCAGAGTAGATGCTGTCCGTAACTCTTTAATATATGACTGTCTGCGCTCCATTTTTCCGGACCAGCCGAAAACTGCCAGATTGGGACGGATGGGACCGATGACCGTTGCCTGCAATAACATGGATATGCCCTGCTCCAATTTCTCGGCTGCAACCACAACCGGAAAGGCAGGATAATTCTTTTCATTGCAGAACTGGGTCAACTGCTGGACTGCTCCCGGCCTGCGCGGGGAAAGCTCTGCAAAATCTCCCACCAGAACATTAGCCAGGTAGACAATGCCCCGCCTTGATTCTATCCAGGCAGCATAGGCAATAATTTCCTCCCGCTCCATGGGGTTTCCTGAAAACACCAGGATATTGGGGCGCCAGTTTTTGGAATCTTCAGGCATACGCCTGAGCCGCAGTAAATTATTACGTGTCTGCTTGTAAATAAATCCACGCCTGGCATCACCGAATTTGGCTATAAGTCTTTGCGCCTTAAGATACCAGAGCAACAACATGATAATAAAAATAGCGATAAGACCGGCCTTCCAGTTGATCAGGAAAGCCACCACTGTACACCCGATGCCTCCCAGCAGCGCAGTGGACCAATGAAAGTAACCGAACTGCGGCCTGAAAGAAGGATTGCCGCCAAAATCCTCGATAAAGGCAGCCAGGTTGATCATGCCGTAGCTGTAAAGAAAAAACATGGAAATCAGGGCGGCCACACCGTTTAAAGAAGCGCCGCCTGATTCGTTCCCGGCCCAGAGGAGAACAATGATTGTAAGCACACATGTCAGAATCAAGGCCCTTCTGGGCTCATTTCCTTTTTTACTGCCCTTTGAAAAAAAACGAAGAAAATTGAGTATTTTATCCCTTGAGACTGCCTGCAGCACCCGAGGAGCCCCAAGGTAACTGCCTAACGCCGAAGAAAGGGTGGCAGCAACAACTCCGAGTGTAACCAGTATTGTCCAGCCAAAGAGAGCATTATCCTGCAGCAGCCTGTACGGAGTTGTTATAAGATCAGATCTTTCATAGGCCCCACCGCAAAGAACTATCTGGGCAAAATACACCAGAAAACCCACACCAATTGCCGTCAGAGTTCCCCGTGGTATGGAGCGGGCTGGATCTTCAAGGTCACCGGACATATTTACCCCTGCATCTATGCCGGTGACCGCAGGAAAATAGATGGCAAAAATGACCCAGTAACTGAAAAGTGGCGCCATGCCATCCTGTAAGTCAGTAGCTGTATATTGCGGATAAAGATTCTGCTGCAGGGTATCAAAGGAAAATTGGACCAGGGCACCCCCCAGGAAGGCGATAATGGCCAGGAAAAGAAAGATCATGATCATATATTGGGTTTTAATGGCCCATTTTGCTCCGAAAAAAGCAAGAGCAAACAACATGACAGCTGTGCTGAGGGTGATCAGTTGAAAATGTGGCACCAGTACCGGGTAGGAACGAACCAGCGCCTCTGCAAACCCCAGGATATAAAAGGGTATAGAGAGTGCCAGTGCAAAGAAAAGAGCAATGCCGATTGCCCCACCGAACTCAACACCCAACACCCGGGAGATTATAAAATAGGAACCGCCCCCGCGCATCCGTATATTAGTGCTTATGGCTGCAAGAGATAAAGAGGTTGAAAGGGTTATGCATTTGGCAACGACGAGGATGGAAAGCGCACCTATTACTCCAGCCTGACCAATAACAAAGTTGGCGCGCATGAACATTATGACGCCAAGAATGGTGAGAATCGATGGTGTAAAAACACCACCAAAAGTCCCGAAACGGTTACGTGTTGTGCTTTGTTTTGTTTTTTCAGGCATGGGTTATTTTAAATAAAAAGATATAGGGTGCAGGGTGCAGGAATTTCGGATTTGGAAAAAGATTCCCAAAAGTGTCATTTCGACCATCGGGAGAAATCTTAAAGTCATTCAGCATCTCTTAATTTAAATAAGATTTCTCACATTCGTTCGAGGTAAGCGAGTTAACGAGACTCCGAATGACATCCACTGCCCGAGCTGATCCTATTTGCATTAATCTGCCAACTCATTTTTCTCCTCACTCCTCACTTTTAATACCGTGTACCGTGTATATCAAGGCTGCTGCTCCTGATGACATAAAGCTTTTTCGTAAACTTATTCCTTCTGCTGTACAGCCAGGGCTCCCGTGTCCCTCAAATAAACAATGATTTCACGTGGCACATATTCCAGCGCCAGAATCTCATCAACCGTTATCTCCTGTGACTTTAACCGGTCCAGGAGCCGATTGTGAAAGCGTGATTCCGTCTTTGTCTGATAATAGTCACGGTAAACCAAAGCTGAGCCAAGGATACCGATTACACCCATCATCATCCAGAAGACCCCATGGCTTATTTCTATATGGAACCCTTCCATTAAGAGCTTGGTTCCCACGAAAAAAATGAGCTGGTAGGCCAGATCTTCCAATTTGGGCAGCCGCTCCAGCAGACGGATAAAAAATCCAGCCGCGAAGCGCAAAAAAACAATTCCCATAATGCCGGCCAGCCAGACAACTATCAGCTTGTCACTCATGGCCACGGCCGTAGTGATGGAGTCGATGGAAAAAGCGATATCGGTGAATTCGACAATCAACACAGTCTTCCAGAAACTTGCCGCAACCTTTGGTCTGGACTGATGCGCATCCTCCTTGTAAAAAAAGAACATGTGCTTCATGGCCAGATAGAGCAGGTAACCGCCACCTATAATCTTAAAGATAACGAAACCCATCAGTTGAGCAGCAAAAATCAAGGCCACTACCCTGAAAAAGAAGGCTCCGAAGATGCCGTACAGCAAGGCCTTTTTCTGCTGCTCTTTCGGCAGGGTCCGCACCAGGATGGCCAGAACCAGTGAGTTATCAACCGAAAGAATGCCCTCCAGCACCGCAAGAGTGGCAATAGACAGGGCGTCAGCCCCTCCCAGTGCCTGAAATTCCTGCGTAATTTGTGTCAGAACTGAAATTTCCATATACGGTCCAATAGTTCAGGAAGTAAAGAATCCGGGCCCTGAGGTCCCAGCTTTGGTTTGTCCCTCAAAGGGGCCAGTTTGCTGCCGCTTACAATAATGATGTTATAAGGCACTGAGG
>JAAXQI010000216.1 GCA_012974315.1 Desulfobacterales bacterium
AGATGTGTATAAGAGACAGATTTTAGGCACTTTAGGCACTTTCCCCCTTGGCCCTTCAAGCGGGTGTCACAATCGCATCTTTCATTACGCTTCCGGCAGGGACTAAAGCACCATCCCAGACAACGGTCCGCTGCAGGGTTGCTCCAGCCCCGATGGTCGCTCCTTTACCTATGCAGGCCCAGTCCAGGAGTTTAACATCTTTGGCAATAGATGCATTTTCTATTCCCACAAAAGGCGCTTCAGCAAGCACTATGCTGAGTTCATCATAGAGAGGCACTTTTTGCTCCAGTAAATCAGTATGAAGTTTCAGGTAATCTTCCGGGGTTCCCATGTCAGTCCAGAAATGATCGGTGGCCAGGTGTGCTCTGATTGATCCTCCCTGTTCCAGTAATTTCCGGTAACATTCAATGATGCAATAGGGAGTATCGGAGGGAATGATTCGAAGTACATCAGGTTTGAGGACATGAATTCCTGTAAAAGCAAGGAGTTTATTCCAGTTTTCATGTCCTTCATGAGAACCGTTAAATCCTGTCACCATAAGTCTTTCATCTACTGCCACATCGTTGAAACGTGGATAATCATGCAGCACGAGAGTAACATCAGCCTTTGATTCACAATGGCTGCGATAGACCTCTTGATAGTCGACTGTATGGTAAATATCACCATTTACAACAAGCACCGGTTCATGGTTGAAATGGGGCAGTGCCATTCGCAATCCCCCGCCGGTCCCAAGTATTTTTTCTTCTTCCTGCAGGATACAATTTGTTTCGTGTTGCAGAGCTTCTTTTATCTGCTGCCGCAAATGATGCCCATTTACAATAATTTCAGAAAAGCCTGAGTTTCTGATCCGGTTAATTGTCAGATTCAGTAGCGGTTTATTAAGAATTGGGAAAAGTGGTTTGGGCCGCTTGAGAGTGAAGGGTAGAAGTCTGGTACCCAAACCTGCTGCCAGGATCATGGCTTTCATAGTATATGCTCAGAGTGTTGGAGATATCTTTTAGGGTTCCAGGAAGGATACAGTATATTTTTCAGAAAAGGGTAACTACGGAAATGGTCTCTAAAGAGAAAAGCTTTAATAAGACAGATTTCCTGTAACACTTTTTTCAACACCCACGATAACAATACCGGCATTGTCGGCTGCCTGGATAACAGCGTCCCTGTCAAAAAACAAGGCATATTCTGCTTCAACCGCAAGGACAGACGCCTTGACCTCCTTCATTGAGTCAATGGTCTTCATGCCTATTGCAGGAAGATCAAAACGAAGGTCCTGCTTGGGTTTTCTTAATTTTACCACCACGGCTTTTTCCTTGCCGAGGGTTCCACCTCTAAGGATAGTAGCATCTGTTCCCTCAATTGCCTCTACTGCCAGAACAGTTTGATTGCGCACCACGACACACTGACCGATATCAAGATTTCCCAAAGAGCGTGCTATTTCCCAACCATAAATAATATCAACCATCTGGTCTTTTGTCGGTTTATTTTTGGTAAGAATGCCTTTGGGGAAAAGGAGTTCAGGAACATAACCGGTTGAAGCCACAACCTCAATGCCGTCTTTTTCCAAACGGTCAGCTACTGCACGCAGGATGGCATCGTCCTGTTTGATATTAATTTTATTCCAGAGTTCGAGTCCCTTAAGGTCGGGCCTGACATCCCTGAAAATATTGGTTTTGGTAATAGAGCCGATGAAGACGGTTTTCTTGACCCCTTCCTGTTTAAAAAAAGAAATAATTTTGCCGAGTTGTCCCAGTTTTACCCATTGGAGTCCTTCAACATGGTCGACAAGGGCTTCATCGGTTTCCCCTTGATGTGCTGCTGCATAAACCTTTAGTCCCTGGCTGTGGGCAGCTTTGGCAAACAACAGGGGGAATTGGCCTCCTCCGGCAATAATACCAATTTTATCTGTTTCAGTTTGTATCATTGAAATTAAAATTCTAATTGAACGAGATTATTAATGGGGTCATTTTAACAAAGGATTCAGTTTTAAATTTACTCTGGTCAGAAAGTGGTTCAGCCTATGGTATCAACTGTTCTGATCACGCCCTGTTTGCTGTTGCGGAAGAAGTCAATGAGTTGCTTAACCGGTTCGCAGTCGCTTATCTCGCTTGCTGCCTGCTCGAGGGCTTCTTTCAGTAGTAAATTGGGGGACATGAAGATAATTTTATATGCGTTGTCGAGTTTTTGCAGAGTTTCCTTATCAAAGCCGTGGCGGCGAAGACCGATCTTGTTGATACCAGATACACGCATATCTTTTCGGATACCGCTTACAATGACAAAAGGCGGTACATCCTTGCCTATGCCGGAAAGGCCACCGATGTAAGAGTATGCTCCAACTCGTGAAAACTGCTGTATGGCAACTAGACCACCTATGATGGCGTGATCTTCAATATGAATGTGTCCTGCCATGGTGGCTCCGTTTGCCAGAATGACAGAGTTGCCGACAACACAGTCATGGGCAATGTGGACATACCCCATGAGTAAGTTGCCATTACCAAGGATAGTAATTCCTTTATCCGTTACTGTACCACGATGGATGGAAACATATTCCCTGATCTGGTTATTGTCTCCTATAACCAGCTCGGTCTCCTCTCCCTTATATTTCAAATCCTGGGGCGGGGCCCCTATAGTGGCAAAGGGCCCGATCACATTCCCTGAGCCAATGGTTGTCGGCCCGGTTATAACCGTGTGCGGTTTGATCGTTGTTGCCTGGGCGATCTTGACCCCTTTTTCAATAATTACATAGGGACCGACATTGACAGAGCTGTCGAGTTCTGCTCCAGGATCAATTATTGCTGTAGGATGTATGTTCATATTAATCACGGATTATTCATTATTATAGAGTTAGAAAAACTTGCGTTAGGTAAATGCAAAAACTTGCGTTAGGCAAATGCAGCCATAAATTGTGCTTCTGCAACAACCTTGTTTTCAACTTTTGCCGTACCGGCCATCTTCCAGATTTTTCCTTTCTGTTTAAGGACCTCCATTTCATAAATGAGCTGGTCTCCGGGAACGACCGGGCGGCGGAATCTGACCTTGTCAATGCCTGCAAAGTATATAAGTTTCTCAAAAAGAAACACTTTTCCCTTTCTCTCCTTCAAGTATCCGGTCAACAAGTAAAAATGGATAACGGTGTGGCAACAGCCGGATTATTTCTTTTATGTCCATGGTTGAAATATCACTTGCCATTCTTCCTCTCCTTCCTCATTACGTTTTGGGGGGCCTGTTATTATTGTATAGCTTCTTTGTGAAGGGTAAAAATAATTCTTCAATAACTTCTAATCCTGGCTTTCATCCGGGAAAATTTTCTCATATATTTTGACTATTTTTTTCTGCATGTCGCGCAGCTCGCCATAGATTTTTGGCAGTTTGGCAAAGATGATGCTGGCCTTTAACCAGTCCTTATGTGGTATAGCAGGAATACCGGAAACAATTGCACCTTTCGGTACGTTGGAATGGACCCCGGATTTGCCAGCTACCATGCTACCATCATCGAGGTGAATATGGCCTTTGACTGCTGACTGTCCACCGAGAACAACATTTTTTCCCAATGAGGCACTGCCGGCAATACCAACCTGGGCAACGATGATTGAATTTCCACCAATCTTTACATTGTGGCCTATCTGCACCAGATTGTCTATCTTGACGCCTCTCATAATATGGGTTTTTCCAAAGGTACCCCGGTCAATGGTTACATTGGCACCAATCTCCACATTATCATCAATCTGCACTGTACCTATATGTGGCCATTTGACATGGTTGCCGTTTTCGTCAGTGGCAAAGCCGAAGCCATCACTGCCGATAACAGTGCCACCATGGATGATGACTCCTGAGCCGATGGTGCAGGAATGATACACGGTTACATTGGGATAGAGTAAACAATCGTCACCGATTACAGCATCGTCGCAAATCACGACACCGGGATGTATAAAAACCCTTTTCCCCAGTTTAACCCTGTCCCCTATGGAAACAAAGGGGCCAATTGATGTTTCAGCAGGGATGTCGCAGTCGCTGCCGATATGTGCTTTGGGGCTGATACCGGTTGTCTGAAACGGTTTGGCCTGGAAAAAGTTCTGGATGATGGCAGCAGCAAGGTAGGGATTTGCAACCTTGATCACGGGCTTGTCGTCATAAGAAAGTGTCCGGGGTACGATAAATGCTGCACCGTGACTGTTTTTCAGTGTTTCGATACCTGCTGCTTTAACGAGGAATGCAATTTCACCGGCAACCGCCGTGGCCAGGTTGGCCAAACCATGTATAGCAATATCAGGATCTCCATGGAGTTCTCCGTCAACCATTCGGGAAAGTTCAGCAAGAGTTATATTTTTAGCAGACATAGGCAACTGTTTGAAAAATTAATATTGAGTTTATTTTCAGAAAGAAAAGAAAATACCTTGTTATGTGCAGCAATTCAAGGAATCAGTTGTAGAGAAATACTTCCTGTCGCAATTTATCAAAATAATTCAGGTCATCCTGCCATGAATTTTCAAGGTCCAGGATGCTTTCACCCTGTTCAAGAGCTCTCCGCAGGTTGGTATCACCTAAAATTAAATCCATGGGCAGACGCTCATATTCATACTCATAGGGAGGTTCCTTGTATTGAAAGGCTTCCGGGTAGAGAAGTGTAACAGCCTGCAAAAGGGCTAATGAGGTTTGATACGGGCGGAATGCAGCAGGGTCTGTGACATGGATCTGAAAGCCATGGCAGGCTTGCCCGGCCCATTTGTTGGAGGTGGGCTCGAATATGAGCGGCCGCAGGAAACAGCCGTTTAGATCAATACTCGCCTTTATTTTATTCAGGAGTTCATTGCAATTAAAAAATGGGGCGCCAAACAGTTCAAAAGGGAGGCAGGTGCCGCGGCCCTCGGAAATATTTGTTCCCTCCCATATCACCTGGCCGGGGTAGACCAGGGATGTAGCAGGAGAAACCATGTTTGGTGAGGGAAACACCCATGGAAGTCCTGTATCGGTATAGAGCATATCCCGGTGCCAGCCCTGCATGGAAATGACCTCAAGGTCTGCCCCGATGCCGAAATGATTGTTGAGCAGGTGGGCAAGCTCCCCAAACGTCAAGCCGTGGCGCATGGGAATTGGATAGAGCCCGACAAAAGAATAGCAGTCCTGTTGAACGATGTTGCCTTCCACCAGCTTGCCGCCAACAGGGTTTGGACGGTCGAGCAACAGTACCTTTTTGCCATGTTCAGCAGCAGCTTCAAGGCAATAGGCCATGGTGTAGAGAAAGGTGTAGACCCTGGTACCCACGTCAAACAAGTCAATAATAAGCACATCAAAAAGGTCAAACATTTCTTTGCCGGGTCGTCTTTGTTCTGAGTAAAGGCTGTACAGCGGCAGTCCGGTGACAGCATCAAGTGTGTGGCCGGATTCAATCATGTTGTCCTGTTTTTCAGAGAAGAAGCCATGCTGGGGTGAAAAAAGGCAGGTCAGCTGTCCCGGAAAAGTTTTGTTGATGAGATCCCGGCTGTGATTGAAGTTACTGTCCGTTGAGGCCTGGTTGCAGAGCAGGCCAAGCCTGTGCCCCGAAAGCCACTTAGGCGGAGAAGAAAGAAGTTGTTCGATTCCCAGGGAGATCATCTGTAAAAAGAGTTATGTGATGCGTTATGCCTGTACAACCTTTTCGGCAGCACCTTTTAATCCGTTGAAAGCATTACGGGTATCAACTATCAGGTCTGCATGGTCAAGGATGAACTGGTAGTCATAGGCAGAATGATCGGTTGCCAGCAGGACACAGTCAATATCGGTTAAAGTTTTCGGAGTCAGTTCAGTACTGTCCATGTTGAATGAGTATTTCCGGACCGGTGGTATCGTTGGGATGTGCGGATCATTATAAAGTACTTCAGCGCCTTTTTCCTGCAGGAGCTCTATCAGTTTGAATGATGGCGATTCCCGCGGATCATCAACATCTTTTTTATAGGCCAGGCCAAGCAAAAGAATCCTGGAGCCATTGATGGATTTTTTTCTGTGATTCAAGGCATCCATTACCCTCTGGATCACATAGTACGGCATTGCCGTGTTGACCTCACCTGCCAGTTCAATAAATTTGGTGGGGAAATCATACTCCCTGGCCTTGGAAGTTAGATAGAATGGATCAATGGGAATGCAGTGTCCACCAAGCCCTGGTCCGGGGTAAAATGGCATGAAGCCGAATGGCTTGGTACTTGAAGCCCTGATCACCTCCCAGATGTCAATTCCCATACGATGGCAGAGGATTTTCAATTCATTTACCAGGGCTATATTGACAGAGCGAAAAATGTTTTCAAGGAGTTTGGACATTTCTGCAGCCTGGGTTGAGGACACCTCCACCACGGTCTGGAGAGCGGTATTATAAAAATCACAGGCAAGACGGGTGGATTGGTCATTGATGCCACCCACAACTTTAGGGATAACCGCAGTACTGTACTTGGGGTTGCCGGGATCTTCACGTTCCGGGGAATAGGCGAGAGCAAAATCTTTTCCTGCCGTAAGCCCTGAATTTTCAAGAATGGGAAGCAGCAGTTCAACAGTGGTGCCCGGATAGGTGGTTGATTCGAGGATGATCATCTGCCCGGGCCGCAGGACTTCAGCAATAGCGTGGGCAGTGGCTTCAATAAACTGCATATCCGGCTCTCTGGTCTGGGTCAGGGGGGTCGGAACACATATCAGCAGAACATCCGGTTCATTGAGTCGGGAAAAATCAGCCGTGGCAGAAAATTTGTCCTGCTGCACAAAGCCGGACAGTTCATCCGAAGGGATATGCTTGATGTAACTGATTCCCGCATGCAGCATATCAATTTTTTTGGCATCAAGATCAAAACCAAGGACCGAAATGTCTTTTCGTAAAAAGGTAAGGCTTAAAGGCAGGCCAACATAGCCCAATCCAATAACCCCCAACAGAAATTCTTTCTGTTTTATCCTGTCATTAAGCTTAGTCAATTCTGGCGTCATAATTGCCTCAATGTTTATATGAAAAGGGTGAAAATTATTCTCACAGTATCATAAATTAGAAAGCATTGATCCGTATTATTCAACAGTTACGCTTTTGGCAAGGTTCCTGGGCTGATCGACATCACAGCCACGCATCGTGGCTATTTCATAGGCCAGCAACTGGGCCGGTATGGTGAAAAGAATAGGATTCAGTTCAGGCATCATGCTTGGCGCTTTGGGCATATAAAGCACATGTTCGGTAATTTTTTTCAGATGTCTGTCGCCCTTTGAGCCGATCAGGATAAGTTGTCCCTGCCTGGCCTTTATTTCTTCAATATTGGAGATGCTTTTTTCGTAGACCTTGTCCTTGGGAACCAGTCCGAGAATGGGCATATCTTTGTCTATAAGTGCGATGGGGCCGTGTTTGAGTTCTCCTGCCGCATACCCTTCAGCATGGATATACGATATTTCTTTCAGCTTCAAGGCACCTTCCAGGGCAATGGGATAATTCAGTCCTCTGCCGACAAAAAGGAAATTGCGGCTGTCATAAAAAAGCTCGGCAACTGCTTTGATCTTTTTCTGCAGATCAGGAAGGTTTTCTTCCAGCAATGTTGGAAGACCAATAATTGCCTGGCCCAGTTGTTTGATTTTATTTGACGGCAGGGTTTTACGAACCTGGGCCAGGTATGAAGCAAATAGGAACAGGGCGGCTAACTGGCTGGTAAATGCCTTGGTAGAAGCTACCCCGATCTCAGGGCCGGCATGGGTATAAAGTGTAGCATCAGCCTGCCGGGTCATGGTGCTTCCCACAACATTGCAAATGGTGATCACTTTGGAGCCGAGTTGCGATGCAAGTTTGATCCCTGCCAGGGTATCCGCCGTCTCTCCAGACTGGGAAATGGAAAGAGTAAGTACTTTATTGTTTAAGAGAAGCGTGCGGTAGCGGAACTCTGAGCCGATATCAACCTCCACCGGGATCCCAACCCATTCCTCAAGCCAATATTTTGCTACCAGAGCTGCATGCCAGGAAGTACCGCAGGCCACCAGTACGATTCGTTCAAGAGTTTTAATGTATTTTTCAGATAAGCCAATTTCAGGAAGTTCTATCCTGCCGTTTTGTGGATCAATCCTCCCGCGGAGGGTGTTTAGCAGGGCCTGGGGTTGCTCGTAGATTTCCTTGAGCATAAAATGCTTGAATCCGGTTTTTTCTGCCATACCGGCATCCCAGGTAATAGTTTGCACCTGCTTTTTGATCTTGCGGCCACTATCAAGGTTTTTTACTTCCCATTTTTCTGCTGAAAGAACGGCGATTTCCTTATCTTCAAGAAAGATCACTTTTCTGGTGTATGGTAAAAGGGCGGGAACATCGGAAGCCAAAAATGTGCCATCTCCATTACCGATCCCGATAACGAGAGGACTGTGATTTCTGGCAGCCACTATGATATCTGGTTGGCCTTTCCAGAGAACGCCGACCGCGTAGGAGCCCTTAACCTTTTTAAGTGCCTTCCGCACTGCCGCTACCAGGTCCTTGTCAAGATGATCCTCTATCAGGTGGGCCAGAACTTCTGTATCTGTCTCTGAACGAAAAATGTGGCCGCGTTTTTTTAGATCACTTCGTAAGGTTTGATAGTTTTCAATAATGCCGTTATGCACTATGACAAGATCGTCATTGCAGTCACCATGGGGATGGGCATTTTCAGTGGTTGGTGCACCATGGGTAGCCCAGCGGGTGTGCCCTAAACCAACATGGCTTTCAACACCCAGAACATCTTCAATAATTCTTTCCAGGTTGCCAAGTTTTCCCTGGGCCCGGTGCTTGATTAACTTGTTGTCATGAAAATATACTACGCCGGCAGAATCGTAGCCCCGATATTCCAAACGCTTGAGCCCTTCCATGAGTATGGGGACTACTTTTCTGGTGCCGATATAGCCAACTATGCCGCACATATGATTTCCTGTATTAAAATGATTGAAGTAATTTCAGTAAAAGTTCATCCATAGCTGGACAATCTGCAGGTTGCTTAATGGCTGGTTCAAAAAAACAACTTTAAATAAAAATGTAACTATATAATTTGTTTAAGTAAATCTACAAAGAAAAAACCGGGAATACGAGTTTTTTCTTTTCACCCTCCCAAAAAGGTTGTAATTGTGTACCACTTTATGCAGAAAAAATCATTCTTGTAACATGAACTGTTGACCTCAAGGAAGTAATGCAGTTTCTTTCTACTCTGAAAAAGAGGCTGCTTAAGTTGATAAAAAGGATACTATTATGATAAAAGATTTAACGCAAATACGACAACGGCTTAAAGAGCTTTTGCTTCAAAAATCATACCGTGAGGGTAAAGTCAAACTGTCATCCGGTCTGGAATCGGATTTTTATATTGATGGCAAACAGACCACTCTTGATGCAGAAGGGGCATATCTTTGCGGCAGATTACTCTTTGACCTGATCCGGACAAGTGGTGAAGACATTGGCGGCGTGGGGGGCATGACCCTGGGGGCAGACCCCTTGGTGACGGCGGTTTCTCTGGTCAGTTACCTGGATAATGAACCCATCCCTGCTTTTATTGTCCGTAAAGAGCCAAAAGGCCACGGGACGGAAAATTATATCGAAGGAAAAAGCAATCTGCCGGACGGCACCAGAGTAGCCCTCCTGGAAGATGTGGTTACCACCGGGGGCACTTTACTTGATGTGATCGATCGTGTCACCGCCCAGGGGCTCCAGGTTGGACTGGTGGCCACTGTGGTTGACCGACAGGAAGGTGGGGCAGAAGCCTTAGCCGCAAAGGGATATACGCTTCTTTCATTGTTTACCAGAGAAGAACTGTTGGCATGACAGGAATTAGAATCTGTTTGTTTTCACTGCTGTAAAATTTTTTTCCTGCTGGGATATGAATTGTGATGAAATGCAAGGAATGTAAAGAAAAGCTTGAAATATTACGTATGTGCAGGAAAGTTCGTATGCAGTGCAAAGGGTGTGGGAAAGAGTATCAGATTCATGAAATTGCTGACCAGTTGGACAGAGAAACAGAAGAAATGCTCGCGCCATATACCACAATAATTTATGATTAATTTCAAGTTCTTATAAAACTATTTAAAATGAAAAAGCCTGATATTGATATTGGTGCCTGTACATTATGCATGGGCTGTGTTGAAGTCTGTCCGGAAGTATTCAGACAGAATGATTCCGGTTATATTGAAGTGATCGATCTACAAAAGTACTCTGAGAAAGACATAGATGATGCAATTATGTTTTGTCCGGAGGATTGTATCAGCTGGCAGGAAGAGTAATTAACCCGTATATTTCACGAGCCAATCAGACCGAATCTATTTCGGTTCAAAGCAATCCGCATACTTCAGTATAGCGAATCACTTCGAACCTCGTATCTTCAGCCCGCTTGACTCGTGAAATATACGGGCTTATGCAGCATGGCTGTATTTTACTTCAGGATTAAATAATCTGTACAAGACAAGGTTTATGGTAAAAAAAAGTGGTACTGGCATAGATCGACTTTTCAAGGCATTCGGTTGGTCAATGTCAGGGCTTAAAGCTGCATTTACGCAAGAGACAGCCTTTCGCCAGGAATTTCTTTTGTGTATCATCCTGGCCCCCCTGGCTCTTTATCTTGGTGAAACCGGAGTTGAAAAAGCCCTGTTGCTGGGCAGTCTTCTGCTGGTCCTTATTGTTGAGTTGTTGAATAGTGCTGTGGAGGCTACGGTTGACAGGATTAGCAAAGACCAGCATGAGCTCGCCGGCCAGGCCAAAGATATGGGATCTGCAGCAGTTTTTCTTTCTCTGCTTAATGTAATGATCGTCTGGCTTTTAATCCTGACCTGACAACACCCTATTCCTCATAGTTTGCCGAAATCTGGCTCACAAAGTTTTCAGACTTTTCAAGCCTGCCTATAGTTTTCTGGGCCGCATCGAAGAAAGGCCCGAAGGTTTTAGCGTTAAGAGCGCTTAAGGGTACTGCCCGGTATTCCCTGCACTGTCTTTCTGCAAAGTCTTTGGCAACCAGGTCAATCTTATTCAATACCCTGAGGCAGGGGATTTTATCCAGGTCCAATTCCCGTAACTGTTTCTCCACCACTTCAACCTGATCGTGGAATCGGGGATTGCTGGCATCAATCACGTGGACCAGCATATCCGCTTCATAGAGTTCTTCAAGGGTGGCCTTGAATGCCTGGAGCAATTCATCGGGCAGGTCCCGGATAAAGCCAACGGTATCGGTTACTATTACCTCAATGTCCTTTGGGAATCGAAGTTGGCGGCTCGTTGGATCCAGGGTGGCAAAAAGTTTGTCTTCTGCAGTTATCTTACTATGGGTAAGTGTGTTGAGAAGTGTGGATTTGCCGGCATTGGTATAACCAACGAGAGAAATGACAGGTATCTCCCTTTTGCGCCGGCGTGATCGTCTTTGATAGCGTTCTTTACTCACCTGTTTTAATTTTTTGGCAAGAAGAGCGAGCCTATCGTTAATGCGCCTGCGGTCAATTTCCAGCCTGGTTTCACCTGGTCCGCGGCCACCAATGCCACCGGTAAGACGGGAAAGCGCATCATCTCTCATAGTCAGGCGCGGCAGCATATACTTCAGCTGGGCCATTTCTATCTGCAGCTTACCTTCACGGCTTAAAGCTCTCCTGGCAAAAATATCAAGTATGAGCTGGGTTCGGTCTATGACTCGAAGTTCGAGGTGATCGGTAATGGAGCGGATCTGGGAGGGATTCAGTTCCTGGTTGAAGATGAGAAGATTGGCATTAAGCCTTAAGGCTGAAAGCATGATCTCCCCTAACTTGCCTTTTCCAAGGATGAATTTTCGATTTTTTTTCTTGCGTTTCTGAATAACCGTATCAAGGACAATAATATCGTCAGAACGGGCCAGTTCAACAAGTTCGTCCATTGATTCTTGATTTGACTCACTGCTTTGAAAGCGCGATGGGGTAGTAACGCTTATCAGGATACCCCTGTCTTTTCCTTTATCAACAGCCCGGAGAGGTTGCAGACGGGCAAATTCCTCTTCAAGGGCAGTGATGAGTTCGTCAAAGCCAAATGGTTGACGCCCAGGGACTGTAGGTTCCAGAAAGGCCCAATCCCTGCCTTCGACAGGCGCAGGGACAAGATGGGCGCCGTAGAGTTTTTCGGGCAGCCCATCAGGACCTATCTTGATAATTCCCATCAGGTCAAGACGGAGAAACAAAAGGTCGATCAAGTCGTCATCAGTCAGGTTTTCACCAGCTAAATGGGTGTGAATACAGCGAAGCCCTTTTAAGCGTCCGCCTGATGATCTTATACCTGTAAGGGCCGGGATGACGATCTGTTTGGCATCACCGACAATAACCAAATCAATCTTGCCTGAGCGGTCAATGAGGACGCCAATTTGCCTGCCGGTTTCATTGGAAAGCTCGACCATGCTCCTGGCCATTTCAGAACTGACTATGAGATCAGGTGCAATGCGTTTCCTGGCCAAACGCTCAAGATGTTTGAGTTGGGCGGTTTTCAGGCCACTGGTATTACCTGCAAGCTTACTGATTTTGTTTCTCCCTCAGAATGCGTTTATCACCCACCCGCATTGTAACCTTCATCTTGTCGAAATATTCAAGAAGAGGGATACTGAATTTCCGTGAAAGGCCGGTCAGGTCCTTGAATGCAGGCATATCTATTTCGCTTTCTTTTACAAGGAATGAAACCAGTTTGTCTTTTAGATTTCCCAAGGCAGGTTTATAAAAATAGAGATCCTCTGATATTTTAACAAGTTGATCCTCAACCATCATGACTGCCAGAACTTCTTTTAAAAGATGATGCGGATACCTGGAGAATTTTACCATGACCTCCTTGAGGGTTGGAGGAGAAAGTTCTGCCTGTTTGTAAAATGATTCGAGTTCCCGGCGTAATGTTTTTTCTTCATCTTTCAGAGATACCTGGTGGTCTGCCATTCTGATTAATGCCTGATCTTGAACAATGAGTCCCTTTTTTTGCAGGTCGTTTAATAAAAATTGAAAGAGACGCTGGTCAAGCCCCCTGTAGAGACGGGAACGGAGTTCTTCCTTTGATAGCCCTGCCTTGAGGGGGTTTTCCTGGTGATAGACAGTAAGAACAGAGCTGAGTTTCAGGCCCAGCTTTTCATACACCGCCGAGGACACCATGCGCTGTTTGTCCTGCTCGATGAGAATAATATTTCTGGATGAAAGCGGTAGCTGCACAAATTTTTTGATCCGTTTGCCAAAAATTCCCATCTTGACTGAAAGTCTATCAAGGGTGAGGCCATTGTAACCGCTTTCTGTAATATGGAGTTGGGCAAGATCTTCAGGGATGTTTTTTCTGTAAGTTTGAAAAATATGTTTATTTTCCTCACGGAACCGTTTTCTTTTTCTGGGCGAGCCGTTGAAAATTACACCACCCCCGATGGTATGGATGGGGGAGTAACTGCGCACGACGTATTTATCACCTGGCCAGCATCCAATCTGTTCTTCAAGCAGTATCTGCACATTGGCTTCAGAACCTGGTGCCAGTTCCTCATCTGCAAGCAGGACTATTCTGCCCATTATTTCTGCAGTGCCTATATGAATCCTTACCCTGGCCCGGTTTTTGTAAGGTTTTTTGTTGGAATCCAGGAAGAGAAAACGGGCGTCAAGCAGATAGGAGGGCTGCAGGCAATCAACAGCAGCAGCCATTTCTCCGCGGCTGATGGACTCTTTTTCCAGACCTTGCAGATTAATGGCTGTCCTGTGGCCTGCTTCCGCTTCCTGTGTATCCTTGTTGTGTACCTGTATGCCCCGTATCTTTCCAGATATGCGGCTGGGGCAGAACATGAGGTCTTCGCCGGTCTTTATGCGGCCGGAAATAGCTGTTCCGGTAATGACCGTGCCAAAACCTTTCATGGAAAAAACCCTGTCAACGGGAATCCGAAAAGGGCCAGATGGTTCTGAAAAATCAGAAGCTGCCACAAGCTGGTCAAGAATGTTTCTGACCTCTTCTATACCTTCTCCGGTGGTGGAGGATACCGAAACCATGGGTGCGTCTTCAAGGAATGAACCTGCGAAAAAGGTTCTGACATCATCGGTTACCAATTCAAGCCAGTCCGGTTCAACCATATCTTTTTTGGTGATGATAATAAGCCCGCGTTCTATGCCAAGCAGTCGGCATATTGCGAAATGCTCCCTTGATTGCGGCATAATGCCCTCATCGGCAGCAATGATGAAGGCAACCAGATCCATGCCTGAAGCCCCTGCCACCATGTTTTTTACAAACTTTTCATGGCCGGGCACATCTACAATGCCTAACCGGTGCCCGCATGGCAGGTCCAGATAGGCAAAGCCAAGCTCAATGGTAATTCCCCTTTCTTTTTCTTCCTTGAGACGGTCAGTTTCGATTCCTGTTAATGCCCGGATAAGACTGGTCTTGCCATGATCCACATGGCCGGCTGTTCCCAGGATGATTTCACGCACTTTTTATCAACCTCCGGTAATAAATGGATTCCCTGTTTTTTCCTGACCAATGGTGGAGCGGTCTCCTCCATAGCCGTGTCCTGGCCAGACAATGGTATCAGGTGGAAGAGACAGGAGCCGTTCTTTAATGGAGGTCATCATTTGCTGTGTGTTGCCGCCCGGAAAGTCAGTGCGTCCTACGCCACCTGCGAAGAGTGTGTCGCCGGTAAACAGGTTTGGATGAGAATAAAGGCATATGCCACCAGGCGTGTGGCCCGGTGTAAGGATGACTTTAAGGGTTTCATTGCCAAAGGTGAGCGTATCGCCATCTTCGACACGTTTGTCAACTGGTGGAGATGCAGGCAGGCCGAGCTGGGAGAAAAACTGTTCAACGCTGCTCTGGCTGAAAAAGTCTGCGTCAGCAGAATGCATGACGATTTCGGCACCGGTGGCTTCTTTGAGTTGCCGGTTGCCGCAGACATGGTCTGGATGACCATGGGTGTTGACGATATATTTTACCTTGAGGTTTTCCTGTTGGCAGGCTGTGAGGATATCGTCCTCATTGCCGCCGGGATCAATGATCACAGCCTCTTTGGTTTCATCACAGGCCACTATATAACAGCAGACCCCCATCATACCAACCATCATCTGTTTAACGCGCATACTGTCTCCTGATATATGTTTTTATGATTCCTGTTTTACAGGCAGTTCTTTTATAACATTATCTATTACCTGGTCAAAGGCTTTGGTGGCTACTGAGCCTACCCCTGATGAGAGATAAGGTTTGCCGGCATCTCCTCCTGCAACAACTTTTGGGTCCATGGGTACATCCCCCAGAAATGGCAGGTTAAACTCAAGAGCTGTTTTCCTGCCGCCTCCGGTACCAAAAATATCCACCGGCTTATCACAGTGAGGGCAGATAAAACCACTCATGTTTTCTACTACTCCAAGTATGTTGATATTTACATGGCGACAGAAATTAATGGATTTGCGAACATCGGCAAGGGCAATCTCCTGGGGGGTTGTCACAACCAGGGCATTGACATCCTTGATGGTCTGGGCCACGGAAAGGGGCTCGTCCCCTGTGCCTGGAGGGGCGTCAATAACCAGATAATCCAGCTTCCCCCAGTCAATTTCAGCGATAAACTGTCTTATGGCCTGAATCTTGAGGGGCCCCCGCCAGATAATTGCCTCATCACGGTTCTCCATCATGTATTCCAGGGACATTACCTTTAATGTATCATTATATCGCATGGGAGGAACAAGTGCATTTTTGTCCTCCCTGGTTCTTTGCAGTTTTTCTGTCAAACTCAGCATGCGGCAGATATCGGGGCCATGCAGGTCCACATCCATCAAGCCTACCTGGAATCCCCTGTTAGCCAAGCCAAGCGCCAGGTTTGTTGCCACGGTGCTTTTGCCGACACCCCCCTTGCCACTCATGACAAGAATTTTACGTTTAATTTTTGATAATGCTGAAGTTATGGCAATGTTCTGAACAGCTTTGGTGGCTTTAACGGACCCACAGGTTCCTTTCTGATCGCCACTTTTGCTCGGACATGTTTTGCATGCATCTGACATAATTATCGTCCTCCAATAATAAAAACTGGTTTGAAATTCAGGTGTATTTCTGAATCTGTGAGACGCTGAATGTAAATCAGCTCTAAGTGCCCTGTTTTTAAGGGTGCTTACCTGAGGGGTATAAACGACCAACGGGAGACACCGGGCAATTTTTCGTCACGGATTCAGGTGTATCTATATACAGTAATGCATGATGTTTTAAAAGCGAATAAGAAATGCTTTCTGACTTCCTGCTAACGAGATGGTTCTCATGATAAAACGCTTTATGCTTGATTTGTTTTCAGTATTTCAGGTAAATTGCAAATATACAATTTGTCATTGGATGACTATAAACGAGTTTTTTCTGATTGAGTGAAGAGGATTTTCAGGATAGGTCCTGTAATCCTGACTATTGTATTTTTTCCAGCAGGTGAAAATGATGGATGACTTTGACAGAAGAATACTTGATGAGTTCAAGGAACTGGAAAGGCAGATGGGCAGGATGCTGAGAAGTACCTCTCTGTCAAGGGCGATACCCATGCCCTCAAGTGGGGGCGGGGGATGGCAGCCGGATGTGGATGTTTATGAAACAACTGATGATATAATAGTCCTTATGGATACAGCTGGTATTGATATGGATTATATGACCGTCACAGCACAAAAAAACAGCATTACTGTCCAGGGCAGAAGAAGTCTTCCCAAGCGCGGCAATGTCTGCTGCATTCATCAACTGGAAATTGAAATGGGGGGGTTTAAAAGAACCATCAGCTTTCCTGTATCGGTCCAGATAGATGCAACCACTTTTAACTGCCAGAACGGTATTCTGGAAATCAAAATACCCAAGGACACAAAAAACTGCTCACTTCCCTAATTTGTGCCTGTCTAGAAATGATGATTTTCGAAGTCTGCGCTTATCTGCTAAAAATCGAGGACTGCGAAAAAAATAAGCACAGGCATATGTTTGATATCGGAGTCTCACTTTGTTCGTTTATGCCCTGAAAGGGTGCTTACCTCCGAGCATTATTTTTTGAGCGTGACGAAGAGTTTCAGTAAAAAGACCATTTATGTACAGGCGCTAACCATAAAAGAGAACTGGATACCATATTATGGCTGATGATAAAGCATCAACAGATAAACAGAGCAATGTAAATCCGGCTGATCTTCCCATACCTGAGGAGTTACCGGTTCTGCCACTCAATGATTTTGTCTTTTTCCCTGGTATGGGCTTTCCGCTTCAGGTTTCCAATGAACATTCCAGGCAGTTGATCGACGATGCCCTGCTGAAGGACAGGTTGATTGCTGTGGTCTCCCATAAGAAGATTTCTGAAAAGGAACCCTCAAAAAAGCTTTCCGATCATCTTCATTCCATCGGGGTTGTCTGCTATATCCATAAGCTTATCAAATCCCAGGAGGGCTTTTACCAGGTGGTTATGAGTGCGGCAAAAAAAATCAGAATACTGGAATTTACTGCAGAGGAACCATACCTTAAAGCCCGCATCGAAGTTCTTGAAATGAAGGTGGAGGAGGACAAGGAGGTTGAGGCCCATATTCTTAATCTGCGCACCCAGTTTAAAAAAATGGTCACGCTTTCCCAGTTGCCGCCTGAACTGTATATGACTGTAGCGGCCATTACTGATCCCTATCACATAGCCTATTTAGTAACTTCCCAGTTGAACCTGTCCCTGGATGAAGAGCAGGTAATCCTTGAAATCGTAGAACTCAAGGAAATGCTGCGCAAGGTGGCGGCGGAACTTGCCAAGCGCTTGGAAACCGTTGAGATGAGCAACAATATCCAGAAGGCTGTCAAGGAGGATATGGACGATAAGCAGCGGGAGTTTTTCCTGCGGCAGCAGTTGAAAGCAATTCGCAAGGAACTTGGCGATGAGGATGAACACGCCGATATAAACGAACTCAAAAAAAGGGTTGAAGATGCAGAATTAGGCGAGGAACCCCGTAAAGCCGCAGAAAAGGAACTGGGCCGGCTCGCAAAGATTCCTCCCTCGTCACCTGAGTATACCGTTTCACGGACGTACCTGGAATGGATTCTGGATTTGCCATGGGAGATATCCACCACAGATGCATTGGATATTGAAGAGGCCCAACGGGTTCTTGATAATGATCATTATGGTCTGGAAAAGATCAAAAAGAGGATAATAGAGTTTCTGGCTGTACGAAAACTAAAAGCTGATATGCATGGGCCTATCCTGTGTTTTGTGGGGCCCCCCGGGGTTGGTAAAACTTCGCTGGGGCAGTCAATTGCCCGGGCTCTTGGAAGAAAGTTTGTGCGTATTTCGTTGGGAGGCGTCCGGGATGAGGCTGAGATCAGGGGACATAGAAGAACATATATCGGAGCCCTTCCCGGTCGGATCATTCAAAGCCTGCGCAAGGCAGGTTCCAATAATCCTCTTTTTATGCTGGATGAGGTAGACAAGCTGGGCATGGATTTCAGGGGTGATCCATCTTCAGCTCTGCTTGAAGTCCTCGACCCTGAGCAGAATTTTTCCTTTGCCGATCATTACATGGAAATCCCTTTTGATCTTTCCAGGATAATGTTTATCACCACGGCAAATATTCTTGACACCATTCCCGGGCCGCTGCGCGACCGGATGGAAGTTCTTGAACTGCCAGGTTACACCGAAGATGAAAAGCTGATGATTGCCAAGGAGCACTTGATAGAAAAACAGCTTGAAGCCCATGGCTTGACCGGAGATGACCTGGAACTGACAGATGATGCCATCCGCAATATTATCCGTTCCTATACAAGGGAGGCAGGTGTCCGCAATATTGAGAGGAAACTGGCGGCAATTTGCCGGGTTGTGGCAAAGGACATTGTTTCAGGTTCCACTAAAAAGGCTGTTGTTGATACTAAAAACCTGCAGACATATCTCGGGTCCATCCGCTTTTTTCCCGAGATGTTGGCCAGAACCTGGGGGCCTGGCCTTGCGACCGGGCTTGCCTGGACTCCCTTCGGAGGTGATATCCTCTTTATCGAGTCGGCAAAAATGCCGGGCAGGGGTGGACTTGCCCTAACAGGAAAGCTGGGAGAAGTGATGAAGGAGTCGGCCACTGCGGCCATGACCTATCTTCGAACCAAGGCGTCCCGATTTGCTATTAAAGATGCTGTTTTTGCAGAAACAGACACCCACATTCATGTGCCTGAAGGGGCTATACCCAAGGATGGTCCTTCAGCCGGGGTGGCCATGGTGGTTTCACTTACCTCGCTTTTTACTGATCGGCCGGTGCGTAAGGATCTTGCCATGACCGGAGAAATAACATTACGCGGAGATGTCCTGCCGGTTGGCGGTATCAAGGAAAAGGTGATTGCCGCGGTAAGGGCCGGGATAACAAATATTATACTGCCCCATCTCAATGAAAAGGATGTTATCGAACTGCCGGATAATGTAAAAAAGGGGATCAAGTTTCACCTGGTACAGGGTATTGAGGAAGCATTGGAGATTGCCCTGGAGAAAGGCAAAAAGAAGTAAACCGCCGGCTGTAAGCCATTTTCTGCCTTTATATTTGTCATGGCACTATATAACTAAACCATTCCGTTACAGGCTTTCGTAATTAAATTAATCTCAGGAGGAAATTAAAATGGCAACATACAAATGTTCACAATGCGGTATGGCTGTTAATGCGACATGCGCTACTTGTGATGCTCCACTTGTCAATGATACGATAATAATGGAAGATGGGACAGAGGTTCAAGTTTCAAAATGTCCAAATGGACATGGCAAGATCAAATCTCCCATGTGTTGTGGTGAGGACATGAGTTGTACGATAGGGTAACGCATAACAATTCAAAGAAAATGAACAGTTAAACGCCATTCAATGTTCGTGTTCTGCGCACCCTTCAGCTTTTATGCTTTTTGCAGTAATACGTTGACCGGCTGCCAGGGAGATACAGTTCTTTCCCACCATATGATGGGGGAAATAGCTTTCCTTGGCCTGTCGTAAGCCCGGGACACCGAGGTCCTGTTCACGGTTAACATAGTCAAAACCAGAAAGTCCATACCTGGAAAACCACTGGTTAATAAGCTGGCCAAGACCAGGTACATTTGCCATTGCCTTTTCAAAATGCCAGACAGCCGTACCGGGATGCAATTCTTCTGCAATGGCATATGCCTGGATTCTCCCATCGACCCTGATAGCACCACCGAGAAGTCCAAAATCATCAAAGTGGGCAAAGGTTTCTGCAATGGCGTTGGCTTCATTGCATAGTCCTGGATTGCGGCCGCAATCCCTGGTCTTGCACCAGTTTTCCTGCATGATTTCACATTCTGCTATGAGTTCTGAAGTTATGGGGACATATTCACAGAGGTGATTGTTAAGGCATTGTTTTATCTTATTGCGTTTTTTTGAGAAGTTCCGGCCTCCAAGTTCAGCCAGGTCTGACACCAGGTAAATGTAATCCGCATTGTCACGGTCTTCAGTTACTACGTATTCTGCTGGAGGAAGATTTTCGGTGTTTTTATCCGGGATGCGGATAGCACCAATTACGCTGACACCGCTAGCGCTGGTGTCAAAAGCTGATATTATATCCGGTATGATGATATCGCCAATCGGGGGGCCACACAGGATATATTCCTTATCATCATTGGCTGATTTAAGAAGAAAAATAAGGGAGTTGTTGATCTCAGCGAAAAAAACAGGTCTGGATGGTTGCCAGATAAATAAATTGGTGAAGGTATGTTCAGAGATCTCAGGAGGATATCTGTGCAGATATTCCATGACCAGACTTCTGTCGGCCAGAGTTAATGATCGGATATCAGGCATAATCTGAGGCTATCTTGAATTATAGAAAATATTTTGATTTGTAGTCTGAAAATTAGAACTGCTCGCCTTTAATGTTTTTTGCCAGTTGAGCAATTTCAATACCCAGGGCGACACATTGTTTGCCTTCCATGCAGGCGTCTGCATCTGGAGTTTCCAGGAAGTGCTTCAGCTTATGGTTGTCCTTTTTAAGACTGACAACCCAGGCGTTTTGGTGTTTGTCAAAATTGACTGTGAGGTCAATACCACATTGGCCAATTTCGGGATGGATTTCCTGAATTTTCTGATAAAGTTTTTTTTTATCAATCATGATAGCATCTTCCCAAATGGGATTGAGTTGTTAAAACCTGTCCGTTATTCTAACAAAAAGCATAATATACTTGATAATACATCATGACATATTCCGGTAGTTTTAATTCTGCAGTTTTTGTATTAGTATGCAACATTTTTATTGATAAGGCTGAATCCGGAAGTCGTTGGATATGTCCCAGGTTATATTAAGCAGGAGAATTTTAATTCTAATCTAAGTGCAAGTAAGTTGTTTGAAATGAAATGAAAGTGATATTAGCAAAGAGTGCCGGGTTCTGCATGGGGGTCAGGAGGGCGGTGGAAACGACCCTGGATGTCATCCAGAAGGAGGATACCGGTGTATCCACTTTTGGCCCGTTGATTCATAACCCCCAGGTTCTTGATCTTTTAGATAAAAGGGGGGTGAAGGTACTCCATGATGTTCCGGAGCATGAGTCTGGCACAGTTATTATAAGGGCCCATGGCGTTCCCCCTGCACAGAAAGAAAAACTTAAGATGGCAGGCGCCACGATTAAAGATGCTACCTGTCCCCATGTGGTCAAGGTTCAGGTTATTATCAGGAAATACCTCAAGCAGGGGTATGGAACCGTTATTATCGGTGACCGGAATCATGCTGAGGTTGAAGGATTGATGGGTTTTGCCGGGAGTTTTGGACAGGTTGTCAGCAACCAGGAGGACGTCAAGAACCTGCAGCTTGATTCCCCCTACATAATAGTCAGCCAGACAACCCAGGATGAAACAGCCTTTGAAGAACTGAGCAACATGGTCCTGGCCAGATTTCCTGGCGGCAAGGTGTTTAATACCATTTGTGATGCGACCCATAAGCGCCAGTCAGAGGTGCGCAGCCTTTGCCAGGATGTGCAGGCAATGGTTGTGGTGGGGGGCAAGAACAGTGCCAATACGCAACGGTTGGCTGAGATCGCAGAAGGAATGGAGTGCCCGGTTTTTCTGGTCGAAACGGAAGAGGAACTTGATCTTGATGCCCTGGCAAAATATGAATGTGTGGGAGTGACTGCCGGAGCATCTACCCCTACCTGGATGATAAGCAGGGTGGTCAGGATACTTGAGGCCATTCCCAGTAAAGGCGAGGGACGGCTGAAACATGTTTTCAAGAAATTACTCTGGCTTTTATTGGCAACCAATATATACGTCGGTTTTGCAGGGAGTGCTCTCACCTATACGGCAGAAACACTTCAGAATAATGTTCCAGAGATTAGTCATTTGCTGGTCAGTTTTCTGTATCTTTTTGCCATGCACAACCTGAATCGTTTTACCGATAGAAAATTGCAGAAATTTAATGATCCGCTGCGGGCAATTTTTTATGAAAAGTATCGCTGGCCGCTCCTGGTCACCTCAGCATTGTCCCTTGCCCTTGCTCTGACCCTGGTATTTGAACATGGGATAAAGCCGTTTTTTCTTCTGACGGGCATGAGTATTTTGGGGATTCTTTATAGTGTGCAGGTCATTCCAAAATCATTGATCCCAAATATCAGCGTGAGGGGGCTGAAAGAGATCCCCGGGTCAAAGACATTTCTGGTGGCGGTTGCCTGGGCTTTTGTTACAACCCTCATTCCAGCCTGGAGTGACTCCCATAACCTTGACCTGTCGACTATAGTCGTCCTGCTTTTTGTTCTGCTCCTTGTTTTTGTGAGAAATGCACTGTTTGATGTTTTTGAGGTGCAGGGAGACAGGATTGTAGGCAAGGAGACACTGCCGGTTTGCATCGGTAAGGAAAAAACACTGCTCGTCTTGAATATTATCATGATGTTTCTGCTGGTTTTGCTCTTGCTTATGCCGCTATTTGGTCTTATGTCAAAGGCTGGTTTCTGGTTGTTACCGGGAATAATATATATTATTGGGCTGACCCGGTTATATAACAGGGGCAAGATAAGCCAGGGCCCAAAACTTGAGTTTTGCCTGGATACAGTTTTTTACCTGCTGGCAGCCCTTGCATGGCTGGCGCTTTTATAGGCAGGAATGTTCCTGTACTGCGGCATGTTTAATTTTCAGGCTTAAATATAATTAAGTCATAAAATATAATGGAGTAACAGATGTTAGGTTGGTTTAAAAAGAAAAAAACAACCGTGGAAGATACGATTCCCGGGCCCGATGCAATAGAGGGGGAAGGAGGGCAAAATGCTGAAATCAAAGAGACTTCTATTGGTATCCCATCAGAGTTTGACCCAAGTCAGGAAAACATAATCAGTAAAGCTGCTGAGTCTGAAGTGCAGGCAGAAAAGCAGGTCAACCAGAAAGGATTGTTCCAGCGTTTGCAGGAGAGTTTGAGTAAGACGCGGGATTCCCTGGTAAGCAGGGTCGATGATCTGTTTCTTGGCAAGAAAGAGATTGATGCCCAGCTTTTGGATGAACTTGAAGAGATTTTAATAACAGCTGACCTCGGTGTTAATACAACCCTTGACCTGCTTGATGAAATCCGTTCCAGGGTGTCAAGACAGGAGCTTAAGGATTCCGGGGCATTAAAGTTGGCCCTGAAGGAGAGGATTCTGGCCTTCTTTGAAGGATATGATGATGCAGGCATGAAAATGGTTGAAGAGGGACCTTTTGTCATCATGGTGGTTGGGGTAAACGGGGTGGGGAAGACAACTACAATTGGTAAAATAGCCAACAAGTTTGTGAATTCCGGTCAGAGTGTTCTGCTGGTGGCTGCAGATACTTTTCGGGCAGCAGCCATTGACCAGTTAAAGATATGGGGTGAACGAGTGGGTGTGGAGGTGGTGGCAAAAGAGCATGGTGCTGACCCCTCCTCTGTTATTTATGATGCGCTGGATTATGCGGCCTCCAAAAATTTTGATGTCATACTGGTTGATACTGCCGGCCGGCTGCATACAAAGGTAAACCTGATGGAGGAACTCAAAAAGATCAAGCGGGTGATCTCCAAAAAAATGGCTGGCGCCCCCCATGAGATTATGCTTATTCTTGATGCAACTACTGGCCAGAACAGTATTTCCCAGGCCAAGCTTTTTAATGAGGCAGTTGGTCTTACAGGGTTGACCCTTACCAAGCTTGACGGTACGGCAAAGGGTGGGATTGTGGTGAATATTTCCCATGATTTTCAGATCCCGATCAGGTTTATTGGCATCGGTGAGCAACTTGAGGACCTGCGCGATTTTGATCCACGGGAATTTATCGAGGCACTCTTTGCAAATGGATCCGAAAAGCAGCTATAAGGTGAAAACTTATCTTTTTAAAAACATAATTACTGATAGCGAATAAAAAATGGAATATCGACGACATGAACAGCCCGGTTGTGGTGGCTGCTTTCTGCTTATTCTTCTGCTGATTTTTATCACTGGTGGAGCTCCGTTGTTATTCGAGTTTCTCGGCCTGATAGTCTTTGGTGTTCTTTTTTTACTGTTCAGCGGTATAGCAGCCTTTTGGGCCTTCACTTATTATATGAAGCGCCAGGTAAGCGCCTATGAGAAGTCCCAAACAGAAACCCACAACACCTTCGTCTTTCTTCTGGTTAATATCCTGGTCAAGGTAGCACAGATTGACGGTACGGTGACCAGGGATGAAGTTAAAACAATTCGACATTTTTTCCAGTACAACCTGCATTATTCGCAGAACCAGCTTTACTGGGTCAAAGAGTTGATCAAAGAGGCACTTGCCTCTACCGTAAGCATTGAGTCATTGTTGCAGGAATTCAGGCAGAAATTTGCCTATGAGCACCGGCTTATTTTGTTGGAGTTGATCTACCAGGTTTTGTATTCCAATGAAAAGGTGTTGGATTCAGAGCTGCAGCTGGTCAGGAATATTGGGGAATATCTTGGGATTTCCGCCTATGAGCAGAGAAGCACTGAAGCAAAATATAAAGCCGGGTACAGGGGAGGGGGTGCACCAGCTGGAGAAACTGTTGAGGATAAATATTATGCAATCCTTGGACTTTCCCCCGGGGCCGATTTTTCTGAAATAAAGGGTGCCTACCGTAAGCTGAGTATGCAATATCATCCGGACAAGGTCGCCCACCTTGGAGAGGAGTTCAGGAAAGTTGGTGAAGAAAAAATGAAAGAGATCAATAATGCTTATGAATATCTGAAAAGAAAATTCGCTCAATAATTGATGGCGTCGCAAAAAACGCACTGTTCCTTGTATATCAAAATTTTCGCTGTCTACGCTTAGCTGCTTAACCATCCCATGACTTTTTGCGATTCGGCCAATAATTGAAAAAGAATGATCTGAGCACTTGGCATTGGAAAACAGCCGCGTTTTTGCTATTAAAGATGATAATTAGATAAATTTTAATTTTGTGTCATAGAATTTTGACCATAATACTTTGCTAAAATAAGAATCTATTGGAGAAAAAAATGTCTATTTCAAAAAAGATGAATGAGTTTGCCCAAAGTTCGTCCTGGATTCGCAAGATGTTTGAAGAGGGAGCGAGGATGAAGGCAGAATTTGGTGCTGAAAATGTCTTTGATTTCAGCCTCGGAAACCCCGATCTGAGTCCTCCTCCCGAGTTCCAGAAAACACTTGTTGATCTTGCCCAAAAGGATATCCCCGGATCCCATGCCTATATGCCGAACGGGGGGTACCCTTTTGTCCGGGAAGCAGTGGCGGCAAGGATTTCTAAAGAACAGGGTGTAACCCTTTCCGCAGATGAAATGCTCATGACTTGCGGAGCTGCCGGAGGGCTTAATGTAACGTTGAAGGCTTTGCTTGACCCTGGAGATGAGGTCATTATCCTGACGCCTTTTTTTGTGGAGTATAAGTTCTATATCGACAACCATGGAGGTGTAAGCAAGGTAGTTTCTACAGACGATTCCTTTGATCTCGACCTGGGGGCAATTGAAGCGGCTATCAACGAAAAAACCAAGGCTATCATCATTAACAGCCCCAATAATCCAACAGGACAGATTTATTCCCGTGAGTCCCTCGCTGAACTGGGGAAAGTTTTAACCACGGCTTCACAGAAAAATAACAGCACCATCTTTCTTATCGCTGATGAGCCTTACCGCAAGATCGTCTTTGATAACAATGATGTGCCAAGTATCATGCAGGCTTATTCTAACAGCATAGTGGTCTCTTCCTATTCAAAGGATCTTTCCCTGCCGGGTGAAAGGATCGGTTATATAGCCCTGCATCCGGAAATTGATGAAAAGCTGCCACTGACCGGGGCGCTTACCCTGGCAAACCGCATTTTGGGATTTGTAAATGCTCCTGCTTTGATGCAGCGTGTTGTAGCTGAACTGCAGGGTGCTTCAGTAGACAACTCAATTTACACAAGACGGCGGGAAATATTTTGCAGGATTCTTGCAGATGCCGGTTATGAATTTATGCCACCCAAGGGTGCATTCTATGTCTTTCCAAAATCCCCGATTGCGGATGATGTTGAGTTTGTCAGCAGGCTGAAGGACCAGAAAATTCTTGCCGTACCCGGAAGGGGCTTTGGGGCACCTGGATATTTCAGACTTGCTTTCTGTGTTGATGACTCAGTCATTGAACGGTCAGCAGAAGGTTTCCGTAAAGCCATGGAAAATATTAAGGCGTAGTGGATGTTGTTCTTGATTGCCGAAAAGGGGACAGATTTGAAACTGCCCCGGAATGATGCAGGATGATGAAATTCTGGCCAAAGAAGATTTTCAGAAAATAGAGATTTCTCCATCAGGGCTATGGTGAGACTGTTGGAAAATCAAGTGAAGCAGCCCACATGCAAGAAGCCAAATGACAGAGAATACTGATATGGGCGGTTGTAATCTTTGTCTTGGCTTTTTTGCTCCGTTTCCTTCATATCGCAGCAATTTATAAAAGCAGTCCTTTCTTTGGTGTTCTGCCCGGTGATCTTGGTGGTTATGATCGCTGGGCCAGCACGATTGTCGAGCAGGGATGGCTGGGGGCCTGGACTGCATTGCTGCTGGTTTTGCTGGGTAACAAGATTTTCAACCGGATGACAGGAATAGTGGCAGGGTTATTGTACGATTTTTATGCGCCGGCAGTTTATTTTGACGGTCTTCTTCTCAAGGTTACCCTGGATGCATTTCTTTTTACCCTGGCAATTTATTTGTTCCTTCATAAAGATTTAACAGAAGTTGGTTCGAGCCAATACTTTTCCGGCTTTTTTCTTGGCCTGACATGTCTTGTCAGGGCTAATTTCCTTCTCATTCTTCCCGTGGTTCTGCTGGCAGTGTTGGTGAACCAGAATGCAGTGTTCAGGAAACGTCTTGCCATGACAGTTTTCTTTCTGGCTGGAGTAGTGTCTGCATTGGGACCTGTAGTTGCCAGGAACTACTATATAGGCAATGAACTGGTTCTGACAACAGCCCAGGCAGGGCAGAATTTTTATATCGGCCACAACCCTGATGCAAACGGCACCTATATCAAGTTGCCCTTTGTGCATCCTGATCCCTTGCATGAACAGGAGGATTTTAAAAAAGAAGCTGAAAGAGAAGCGGCAGAACGCTGAGTCCCCCGGAAGTTTCAAGGTACTGGTTTCAACAGTCTATTGAATATATGCAGGCAAATCCTTTTGCAGATATGAAACTTACAGGCAAGAAACTGTTGTTGTTTTTCAATAGCTATGAAGTGCCAGATAATCATAATTTTTATTTTCATCAGAAGTATTCAAATATTCTGCAGGTGCTGCCAATCAATTTTGGGCTGGTGGCACCCTTTTTCCTGCTGGGACTGCTTGGCATGCTGTATGCATGGAGAACAAGTACGGTTTTTCTTTTTTTTACCCAGGTAACCTATATCGCATCTGTCATCATATTCTATGTTTTTTCCCGCTATAGAATGCCGGTCCTGCCACTTATCTGCCTGTCGGCAGGATATGGATTTTTCATGCTGCAGAAGCAGTTCCGCATGGGGCAGTGGGAAAAACTCGCTGCAAGTTTTGTAATATTGGTGCTGGGATTTATGCTCGTTCACCAACAGATCATCAAGCCCTTTGATTTCAGCCATTCATATACCGATGAGGGAGTAGCATATGAAATAAAGGATGATGAACAAGGGGCACTTGCAGCATATGTGCAGGCCCTGGAAATTGACCCGAAATATCTTCGTGCGCTTGATCGGTTGGGAAAATTGCAGATGCAACGTAAGGATTATAATGAGGCTCGCACAACCTACAGCAAGATTCTAGAAATTGCCCCTGATTCGGTGGAAGCGAAATACCAGCTCATGTGGCTCGAAAAAAAAGGCTTATAACTGTGTCAGGGGAGAACATCCGGAATTTGTAGTTTCAGCAACCAGTCTGCTTTGCGATAAAATCGCAGAGTTCACAGGCCATTTCGTCTATAAGTTTTTCATCTTCACCTTCTATCATGACCCTGATGACCGGTTCAGTTCCGGATGGACGTATCAGGATGCGGCCTTTGGTGCCAAGGCTTTCTTCTATGGTTATAAGTTTCTTTGAGAATCCGGATATCTGGTCTAAAGCAATTTTCCGGGTGATGCGGACATTTTTGAGTACCTGGGGGAAAGGTTCCATTATCTGTGTGAGTTCTGAAAGGGGGCGTTCTTTTTTCTTCATGGCAACAAGGAGTTGCAGAGCGCCAAGTATGCCGTCGCCTGTCGTATTATGTTTGAGAAAAATGAGATGGCCTGACTGTTCTCCGCCAAAGTTATATTTGTTGCGCAGCATTTCCTCTACAACATAACGGTCACCGACCTGGGTGCGGACAAGTTTTCCTCCCATGCGCTCCATGGCAACTTCCAGTCCCAGATTGCTCATCACGGTTGCTACTAGAGTGTTTTGTGCAAGTTTTTGCCGCCCAATCATTTCTTCTGCGCATATGGCCATTATTTGATCGCCATCAACAATTTTACCCTGCTCATCAGATACTATGAGCCGATCACCATCACCATCCAGTGCGATGCCAAGGTCTGCTCCTTCATTGCGGACCATTTCTGCCATAACTTCGGGGTGCAGCGCTCCGCATTCATGGTTGATATTCTTGCCGTCCGGTTGTACCCCGATGCTGGTTACTTTGGCGCCCAGTTCCTCGAAAACATGGGGCGCTACGCCGTACGTGGCCCCATGGGCGCAGTCGAGCACAATATGAATGCCATCCAGGGTGTAACGCTTGGGAAAGGTGTTTTTAAGAAAAACTATATAGCGGCCCTTGGCGTCATCAATTCGGGCAGCCTTGCCTACTTCTTCAGCAACGGGCCGCAGGGAGTCCATTTTTTTTGAGAAGATGAGATCCTCAATAATAGCTTCTTCTCCATCCGGGAGTTTAAAGCCGTCTTTTGAAAAGATTTTGATGCCATTGTCCTGAAAGGGATTATGCGATGCCGAAATTACTACCCCGGCATCGGCTCTCATGCCAGTAGTTATAAAGGCAATGCCGGGAGTCGGGAGAGGCCCCACCAGAAGAACATTAACACCCATGGAGCAAATTCCAGAGGCCAGGGCATTCTCAATCATATAACCTGACAGGCGTGTGTCCTTACCAATAACGATCCTTGAGCTATGCTCACTGCCTGTTTTCTGCTGTTTTACCAGAAAGGCTATAGCCCTGCCGAGTTGCATGGCTATTTCAGTTGTCATGGGGTAGGTGTTGGCAACTCCCCTCACCCCGTCTGTTCCAAAAAGTTTTCTCATTTCTTGATTTTCAGTTTTCTGGTCTCGTTAATTTCAAGAGTCACTGTATCTGGCGACACTGAAAGAATTTTAACTTGTGGGGGGGCATCAACCTGAACTTTGAGTTTCAAAGTGCTGTTCTTCAGGGTTTCAGGGATAATTTTTGCCTGGAAAAGATTTTTTAATTCGCCTGGTTTCTGGATCATTCGTTGAGGGATTTCAGCAGTAATAGTGATAGTTGGAGGTTTGATCTGGTAAATGGTCTCTGTTTCTTTGCCGCCAGTATGGTCAAATTCCACAGGAATGTCTGAAAGTTTAACTTCCTTTTTCAGTTCAACTATATTTATTCTGACGCCCACAATCGGTTCGCCAATGAGATCTGCGATCTCCGGCTGCAAGTCAAGTGGAACCTGTTTGACAGTGGACTGTTTCATGCCATTGATATCTATGGGGATGGTATTCAATATTTGAGCCTTTCCCAGAACAGCCTGGGGGCCGCTTATTTCCAGAGTCGGTGGGTCAGGGATTACTGAGCCCAGCATGTAATCCTTATCAACTTTACCGACAAGGATAGGCTTGATAGACAATTCTTTCTGAATAAGTTGATCAAGTAAAAGAGTAAGAGTCGGAGGCTGGATTCGTAAAATGGACAAGCCGCGGGGAAGTTTAATGGAGTCAGGCTGATTCTGTTTAACTACTGTTCCCGGGGTTGCATCTGAAAGATCGATGGACCTGCTGATATGTTGTTCAGTCAAAGCCCGAATAAGGCTGCGTTGGCCGCTTATGGTTACTTCAAGCTGCTTTTTGAACTGGTTGGAAATAACCAGGTCACGTGGAAGATTGACAATTTCCACCGGTATGGTGACATTCATGTCCACCTTGTCCTCACCAACTACAAAATACCAGAGAAAAAGAGCGAAGAAGAAAGACAGGAGCATCAGGGCCCAGTTTTTCGGTCTTGGCACAGATGTAAGATTGTCAATTATTTGGCGAACCAGTTTTTCCATAGTTGTGGCTGAGATTCCCGTGGTATAAATATTTCTTCAAGTTTATTCAGTAAAATCGTTTCATCTGAGATAGTCGTTATAGAACCGTGTTGGATCAGTGAAATTTCCTGGGTTTCCTCCGAGATAACCACTATAACAGCATCCGTTTCCTCAGAAAGTCCAATGGCAGCCCGATGCCTGGTGCCGTAACGTTTGTTGATATAGGGATTCTTGGTCAAAGGCAGGAGGCAGCCAGCAGTATGAATACGGTCGTTATGGATGATTACCCCGCCGTCATGGAGAGGTGAGGAGGGTAGAAAAAGGCTCACAAGCAGTTCCGTTGTGAGTCTGGCATCAATTCTGTGCCCGGATCCAACGTAATCTCTTAAACCGGTTTCCCTTTCAATGACGATGAGTCCGCCAATCCTGCGTCTGGAAAGGTAGCGTGCACTGGCTACAATAACCTGAATGGTGTTTTGCAAGGCATCGTCGTAGGTCTTGTAGAATGGTGTTTTGCCAACCTGGGTGAGTGCCCGCCTGATATCTCTTTGAAAAACGATAATTGTGATGAGGAAAATTGAACTCAAAAGGGTACGGAGCAACCAATAGAGTGTGAGTAGTTCAAGTTCACGGGCCCCGAAATAAATAACGATAAGTACAGCGATGCCGATGAGCATCTGTACTGCTCTGGTTCCGCGTATGAGAAGAATGGTGCGGTAGATGATGAACGATACCAGCAGAATATCAACTATGTCCTGCCATCGTATAAATTGTATTACATCACCCATAATATTTTCACTGCATTGTTACGGCATGGCCAACAGGTTTAAAAGAAAACTTCGAAGTATTGAATAAATCCTCTGCAAAACAGGTATCTGTATTAATTAAAACAACTTATTAGGCAATTTTACAAGGGAAGAAATTATTTTTTTAAAATAATTTGTGAAATTACGATAAACTATAAAAGTTCCTGTCTCTGATAGAATGTTTTCTAAGAATAAGCTTTGATTGCCTCAAGTTTGAAACAATATGCAGGGAGGATTAAATAATGCTTTATGATCTGGTGCGTAAAACAAGGAGTTTCAGGCGCTTTCAGCAGGAGGAAGTAATTGATATGGAGATATTGAAGTCTTTTGTTGATCTGGCGCGCCTGGGAGGATCTGCAAGAAATGTTCAGCCGTTAAAATATATGTTGGTCAATGCACCTGTTTTTAATGCACAAATTTTCCCGCATCTGTTCTGGGCGGGGTATTTAAAGGACTGGCCAGGGCCGGAAGAAGGGGAAAGGCCCTCAGCATACATAATCTGTTTACTCGACACCAGTTTGAGCAATGAGGCAGAGTGTGACCTGGGCATTGCAACCCAGAACATATTACTTGGTGCTGCTGAAAAGGGATTGGGGGGCTGCCGCATAGCTTCATTTTCACCTGAGCTCAAAGATGTGCTTGCTGTTGAAGGGCATTTACGGATTCTTATGGTCTTAGCCTTGGGAAGGGCTGTGGAAAAGGTTTTTCTTGATAAACGTAAGCCGGAAGGAGACATAAAATATTGGCGTGATGCAGATCAGATCCACCATGTACCAAAACGATCTCTTGAAGAAATTATAGCTGGTGAGATTGCAGCTTAATTATTAAATGTTGTTCCCCCAGAGTGTTTCTGCCAGTCCCGATGTTCGTGTAATCTGTCGTTTTACTGCCCGGCAAAACACATCCTTCCTGCCCCAGATTTCAACCTTTTCTCTGGCTCTTGTAATAGCTGTGTAGAGTAACTCCCTTGTCAGGAGAGGGGAATCCTGGTCCGGCAGAATGAGCAGCACCCTGTCAAATTCCGATCCCTGGCTCTTATGGACCGTCATGGCAAAAACCGTTTCATGGGCAGGAAGCAGGGGTAAGGCAATACCCCTGAGGGTCCCTGATTCTTCCCTGAAATAAACTCGCAGTGCGTCTTCCCTGTTTGGATCCGGCAGGATAATTCCGACATCTCCGTTGAAAAGCTGAAGAGTGTAGTCATTCTGGGTAACCATAACGGGCTGTCCTGCCAGAAAAGAGGGTGCACGCTCACGCTTCAAAGAATTTGTTTTGGAAAGGTTGCCGCTGGCAAACTGATGCGTCAAAATGGTATTTATTTTTTGCATACCATACGGCCCGCTACGAAGACCGCAGAGGATACGGCAACTGTCCATAACTGCAAAACAATCCTCTGGTTCCCGAGTATGCTGCATTGAAACATACTGGGAAAATCCGGACCAGCCTTGCAACTTTCTCTCAAGTTCTGCTGAGGCAGGAATTTCTGACCAGGAAACCTGGTTGTTTTCTTCTGCAAGCAGTAGATCCAAGGCTCCATCTTCATCTCCCGCTTTTACAGCCTTACTGAGTCTGGCTATTCCGCTTTCATTTGAAAATCTGTAATTTTCAACGAGTTCAACAAACGAATCCTGTAAACCAGGAGAAGGTATTTTTATGGTGCACTTCGATGCAGGTGGAAGGATTTCGACCGAGAGCTCCAAAGTTTGCTGGCAGAATGTGTTGGAAAAACAGTTCATAACTTCTGAGCGGCAGATATCACCAAGAACTGAGCCTGGCTGCACAGAGGCTAACTGGTGTCTGTCGCCAAGAAGAATAAGCCTTGTTAAATCTGGCACTGCCTGCATGAGTTTTGCCATCAAAGGCAGATCAACCATGGAAGCTTCATCAATTACTATGACATCCGCAGCAAGATGATTTTCAGTATTATGTCTGAAATATGGAGAATGGGGTATGGTCCCCAGCATTCGATGCAGTGTGGTGGCCTGGGGCAGCTCTATTGTTTTTTGCAATAAATCTGTTGAGATAATTGCTTCCTGCAGCCGGGAAGCAGCCTTTCCCGTTGGGGCACCTAATAGTATGCGCAATTTTTGTTTGTCTTCATACTGACCGAGCAACAGGGCAAGAATTTTGGCAACGGTGGAAGTTTTGCCAGTGCCGGGGCCTCCGCTGATAACACTGAATGAACGTGTGACTGCCATTATGGCTGCAATTTTCTGCCAGTCAGTTTTTCCAGGGGAAGGCGGCTTGAAAAGCTTCTGTACATCCCTTGTAAGCCTGGGGTAATTTATATCAGGTAAAACAGTTTTTGCCCGTTCTTGAATGAAATGGAGAATAGATTTTTCGTACTCCCAGTAGCGGCGCAGATACAGTCTGCCTCCAAGGTCAAGAACAAGGGGTGTGTTTCCCTGGCCATGTCCGACCAGGCCACTCTTCATGAGTTGCTCGGCCCAGTCAGAAAAAGCCGGGCAGACAAATTGTTCAGAGACATCTTCATGGGAGTTTAGGGGAAGAACCTTTCCTGCGTACTCTGCAAGATCAAGGCAGATGTTGCCTTCACCTGTCTTGTAGCTGACAAGTGCAGCAGCCAGGGGAACTCCAGGGGAGTTAGTTTGCGCCAACCTTGCTATGAAATTGGCAAAGTGGATATCAAGGCTTGAAAACAGATTAGTATCTGAAAGTATTGCCTGGTGGCTCTTATTCGTATGAGTTATTCCAAGTGTCATGGTGTTGTGGATTCTTAATTTCAGCTAGCTGCTTTTTGCAAGAAGCGTTTCCGTAAAATTTTCTATCATGGAGGGGTCAGGAAGGTCGTAGAAAATGGAGTGACCTGGTCCCTGGTTTTGATCAACACCTCTTAAGAAAATATAAAAAGCCCCACCGAAATGGGTTTCATACCGGTATTCAGGTAAACGATTTTTCAGGTAAAGGTGCAGGGCAATACAGTAAAGATGGTATTGCAGAAAGTAGAATCCCGAATATATTGCATCAGTCAATCTGTCGTTATGATAATTCTCAACATGGGAACCAAGGTAATTGGATTTCCAGTCCACCAGATAGAATTTGCCCTGAAATTCAAAGACAAGATCGATAAATCCTTTCATGAAGCCCCTGGCAGGAGAAAATGTCAGTCTATCGAGTTGCTGCTCCATGAGAGATCCGGTCATGGAAGAAGTGTTTTTCATACTATGCTGGCTGAAAACGGTTTTTAAACTTTCAGGGGTTATCCGGGAGAGCGGAAAATAGAATTCCAGCTCATGCAGACAGTTATTTGAGGAAATACTGGAAAGTGTCAGGTCTGGAATATTTTTATGCAGAACAACCTTGCTCAGATTGATAAGCATTTCAACTATGGCAGGATGCCAGGCTGGATCATATCCGAAGGAGAGGAGTTTTTCGTATATGATTTTATCCGTTGCAGTTTGATTGACTGCGCCAAAGTCAACCTGTTCAAGTAGTTCATGCAGCATGGTTCCCGCTTCAGCTCCATGGGGAAAGGAAAAAATGTCATGTTTTACTTCCCCGTGGAACTGGTGGTTTTGCTCTTCATCCGGTTTTTGTATTGCAGAAAAATCATCCTGCCCTGGAATAACTTCCTGAATATCTGAAGTGAATTGTTCCGCTGCTGATTTATAGGTTGCGAGGGCTGAAAAGCTGCTGATTTTCCAGTCAGAAGCTATGGTGCCGGTAAAACTCCTGGGGTTGAGTGGAATGGATTCGTTTTCTGTTTGAAAGGGATAGGTCCCAACCTTCTCAAAGACAGAAGATAGCCTGATCGTGCCTTCAGAATCCTCGGCCAGTTCTTTAAGATCAGCAAGAAAATTGTTGTCTGACAACTTCAGAAACCTGGCCGCAGTTTTTTGGATAAGATCATTGTCAGCCTTGAGGGCTGTATCAGCTTGCTGTGGAACTGCGGTCTCCGCAACTCCTTGATGCAGGAGGTAGGCAGGTGCAGAGGATTCAGCTCCTTTGATCTGACCCCACACAAGATAGCAGCGATGGATAGCCCTGGTAACGGCAACATAGAGCAGTCGGAGGTTTTCAGCCATTTCCTCCTGCATGGCCAGCTGCAGGTGTGTTTCCAACTCCGGAGAACCTCCATCAAAGATAAGCTCTGTCCTGTTGTCAGTTTTTTTCTGCTGGTGAAAAATACATCCTTTGCCGGGGGGTAATCTTGAGCCTTCCCAGGTGAATGGACAGAAGACCACGGAATATTCAAGGCCTTTTGCCTTATGAATTGTAACAATTTTTACTCGGTCAGCGTCACTTTCCAACCGCAGCTGCTGTTCAGTGGTTTTAGCCTGATCTCCTGCCAGCCGGTCATGCAGGTATCCCAGCAGTGCTGTCATGTTCATACCTTGTTCACATGCCTCCTGGTGGAGAATTTCTGCAAGGTGCAGGATATTGGTGAGGCTGCGCTCGCCATTTTCAAAACCAAGAATTTTTGCCCGTATCCGGTTTTCAGCCATAATGGTCCAGAACATCTGTATAAAACCGTAACGGTTCCATAGTGCATGGTAGGCTTTGAAACGTGTCAGCCAGTGCTCAATAACTCCTTCAGTTGCAGAAGAAGATAATTCAATATCATTTGCCTGCAGGCCAATCAGACGGGTAAGGAGCCCGGTTTTTACTTTGCGTATGTCGTGTGGTGCTGCAACAGCTTCAAGCAGCAGTGCAATTTCCCTGGCTTCGTCGGAAGTAAATAAATTGTCTCCGCTGTGCAAAACACTGGGCACCTGACATTTTGTCAGAGCCTGCTGCATTTTTCTGGCTTCATCATTTTTTCGCACCAGAATTGCAATGTCCCCTGGATGGAGTTTTTCGCCGTTAATGCAGGCCCTGTTTTCTGCAGCAAGAGTAAGGAGCCTTGTGACTTCTGAAGCGACAGCAGTAATGATGGTTCGCCGGGCAGTGGTTTTGGTTAGATGGACCGTTTTCTTATTTGCCGAACGTACAGTTTCTTCTTTAACCGGTGAGTTATCCAGGTGCCATAATATAAAAGGGGCTTCCTGTTGGCCATCGATGGTCAGGCATTCCGGTTGTATTTTTGGGGCTGAGGATACAGGCTGAAATGAAATAGCATCAAAGATAAAAGGTTTCTGACTCCTGCCAAATAAAGTATTAGCCGCTGTTACAAGTTCAGGGATTGAGCGGTGATTGACACCTAAGGTGTAGTGGGAAACAAGTCTGGATGCAGCAGCATCCATATAGGTAAAAATGTCAGCTCCCCGAAAGCTGTAAATTGCCTGTTTGGGGTCACCAATGAGAAAAAGAAGGGACTGTTTTTTGTATATTGCTGAGAAAATTTCAAACTGTAAAGGGTCAGTATCCTGAAATTCGTCAATCAGAACAGCCGGGTATTTCTGTGCCACTGCGCGGGCAAAATCCGGTCCTCCTGGTCCTGAAAAAGCTTCATGGAGTCTCCGGAGCAGATCGTCAAAAGAAAAGATGTTGTCCCTTTTTTTTCGCAGGTCGAACTCATGATAGAAATTGTCGGTGAGTTTCTTTTTAATAGCCAGGAGACATCGGTCATACTGGCTCGACAGGTTGGATTGAATCTGCAGCAGGTTTTCGCAGATTTCATAGAAAGGTAATATATTGGGAGTTTCATTTAACTTGGTAGCAGCACTTATCTTGCTGCTGGTGAAGTATGCAAATGCATCAAACAGGTAAAGGGAAGGACGGCAGGAGGCTGCCATATCATCCATACCAGTTAACATTTCTGGAATTCGTGTTTTTTTATAAATGTTTCGTTTGAGTCCATTTGAGTTAAGCATGTCCTGGCTAACGTCACTGCGGGCAGAGCCCCATGCCGTACAGACAGTTCTGTAAGCTTCAACAAATTCAACTTCGTTTTCCGAGAGATGATCACAGCCCTCTTTAAGCTCAATAGCAGGGATGAATTGCAATGACGGCCTGGGGAGGAAAGGGGCGAGAAAGTCAAGCAGCACATCGGGGTTAAGTTTATCGCTTCCATATTCAGTAAAGAGGTTTGATCTCCGGTAGAAATTCCGGCGCCAGAAATCTTCGATAATCTCCTGTATGAGATACGACTGGTCAGCTACAAGTTCTGTATCAAAAAGGGTGTTGCTCTCAAAGCTGTTTTCAAGAAGCATCCGCTGGCAGAAGCTGTGAATGGTGAAGATGGCAGCCTCGTCATAATATTCAACCTCACGGCTGTGAATGGACACTGCCATGGCCAGGATACCGTATAAAGTCGCCTCCTTGGCCGCTGCAACCGTTCCGGAATAATTTAAATTGGCGCCCACATTGGCCCCGGGATTAATCCCGGCAACCACCACGTCCGGTCGGGTGGGAAGTATTTCCAGTATCGCCAGTTTAATGCAATCAGCCGGAGTTCCGTTTACAGCATACCCGTTGTATCCGCCATTTAACGAAATTTTGGTTGCTCGCAGCGGTTGATTCAAGGTGATAGCATGCCCGATGGCACTGCGTTCGCGATCCGGGGCGACAACAGTCACTCGGTGGTTTTTGGCAAAGCTTTTGTAAAGCGCCCACAGCCCCTGGGCATAGATGCCGTCATCATTGGTCAAAAGTACGTTCATATCAACACCGGGGTTGAGCGGTTCAGGGTTCAAGGTTCCAGGT
>JAAXQI010000036.1 GCA_012974315.1 Desulfobacterales bacterium
GTTATTATTATCCCCCAGGAACATTTGCACTTCGTTTGCAAGTACTGCTTTCGTTAAATAATATTTGAAGATTAATTCTATCAAAGGAGAATAAAATGGCTGAATTTAAATGTGAGAAATGTGGCGCTACCAAGGAAGGAAGATGTAAACCAAAGAAATGCCCGGAATGCGCTGAACCAGGAACCATGCAGAAGCAGGAAGAGAAAAAATCTTCCGGCTGCGGCTGCGCCTGTTCTTCGAAAAAGTAATTTTCGATTCCTTAGCCCCTGCCTATCAATGTAGCAGGGGCTTTTTTACAATTTCAGCCCAAATTTCTCCCTCCAAAAGAATCAGCATACCCCCATATCTTTCAGAACAGTACTGCCACAAAGTGGGAAACAGTTGTTTTCCCCCTCCAAATAGTTAGTGTGAATCATTTGACATCAGCTGACTTTCGCTATACTTTTCTCGGGTTATAAATTTTCAAATTTGCAGTTACATTATCTTTGTGCATTCCCAGCGAATGTTTTGCTACTAACAGTTGAAAAGGACATATACATAATGGGTGAAAAGATACTTATTATTGGCGGTGTAGCAGCAGGGCCCAAAACTGCGTGCCGACTCAAGCGCCTTATGCCGGATGCCGAGGTTACGATCATTGACATGGATAGTATCATTTCCTACGGCGGATGCGGAATTCCATATTTCGTTTCAGGAGAAGTTTCTGACGAAAAAGAATTGCGCACCACCAGCTTTCATGTTGTGCGGGATGAAAAATTTTTTAATGATGCCAAGGGAGTATCAATGCTGACCCGGACCAAGGCATTGGCCATTGACCGAAAGGCTAAGACAGTCCTGGTGGAAAATCTTGATACCGGCGAGAAAAAAGACCTCTCTTATGACAAACTCGTACTTGCCACAGGCAGCACCCCCAACCGGTTGCAAATCCCCGGTGCTGACCTGCAGGGGGTTTATTTTGTCAATGATATGCACCGTGCAATGGCTATAAAAGATGACCTGGCCAAGGGCAGGGTCGCAAAAGCCGTGGTTATCGGTGGCGGCGCCATTGGCCTGGAAATGGCTGAGTCACTGACTGATCTGTGGGGTATTGAGACCACAGTCCTGGAATATATGGACCAGCTGCTTCCGCGGATTGTTGATCCTGCGTTTGCCGGTATGCTTGCAAAACACTTCAGGGATAATAATGTTACCGTTTTTACCGGCGAATCAGCCACTGGCCTGGAAGCTGATGAGACAGGCAGGGTATGCAGAGTGATTACCCCGAAGCGGGCCATTGACGCTGACCTGGTTATTATGTCTGTCGGTGTACGACCCCGCAGCGAACTTGCCAGGGAGGCTGGATTACAGGTTTCCAGGCAGGGTGGCATTGAAGTGAATAACTGTATGCAGACGTCAGATCCTGACATCTATGCTGCCGGCGACTGTGTTGAAATACTCAACCAGGTAAGCGGCATGAAAAATATAGCTCCCATGGGCTCTCTTGCCAACCGCCAGGGAAGGGTTGCCGCCGATAATATTGCCGGCATACCGTCACAGTTTGAAGGCTGGGTGGGTAGTTTTATCATGAAGGCATTTGAATGCTGCATTGGCGGCACGGGCTTAAGTTACTCCTCTGCCAAAGTTCTGGATTTTGATGCCGCGGTGGCCATTACAGCCCAATCAGACAGGGCCCATTTTTTTCCTACCCAGGCTGTTATCATGCTGCAAATGGTCTTTGATAAAACGAGCCGCAAGGTCCTGGGAATTCAGGGATTCGGCCCAATGAACGACTCCATCCTGGCCAGGATCAATGCAGGCGCAGGACTTATTGCCAGGGGTGCCACAATTGAAGATTTCAGTAATTTGGAACTTGCATATGCCCCGCCTTTTTCAACAGCAGTTGATGCCCTCAATGCAACGGCAAATGCGGCAGACAACATAGCAGCAGGCCGCCTGCGAACCATATCAATTGAAGACTTCATGAATTGGATGGATAACCCGCAGGCCAAACCTGGATGGGCAGCCCTTGATATCAGACACCCCAAGGAAGCTGCAGAGTTTGTCGATGCATTTGGCAACGATCTCTGGAAGGCCATTCCCTATGTGAACGTTCGTTCAAGACACAAGGAACTGCCGAATGATAAAATGCTCATCATCATATGCGATGCAGGTACACGCTCATCTGAAGTGCAGATTTTCCTGGATAGTGTGGGACTGACAAACAGTCTTGTTCTCGCTGGCGGTTTTAATGCCATACGGAGAATTGGTCCCGGCTGGTGGCCTTCACAGTAACTATTTTTTTATTTTGTCTTAATTGCAATATGTTAGAGAGATATTTTTAGAAAAATTCTTCTTTTTTCATGCGGATTAGCATATAATAAAAAAACTTCTTCTCATTTATTTTAAGTGCCACCTTTAACCAAAATCTTCCTGCTTGTTGAAGGAGTTATTTGGTAATTTATGTTCCGGTTTTTGGGGAGCCATATCAGGACAGGCTAAATTATATCTTTCATTAAAACCAAGGAGTCGAAAATGCCTATAAAGCACTTTCCAGAAGAGCATGAAAAATTTGAAATCCAGGCATACAAAAAACCCAAAAGCCTGAAACTTCTCAAAGAATCGCACATCGCTTTTACCGGATCACCCCGAAAACATCCATATGATCCGGAAAGAGTAATTCTGATTACCGACCCATACAGCAAAATAACATCCTATTATGAATTCAAGACTGCCGATATCTCCTATGTTGAAGAGTTGGTCAACCTGGTCAATATGGATGGCGAGACTGTCCCCATGGTAATAATCTGGGTAAAGAAAAAAAGTATCGGTGCCAGGGCTTCACTTTTTATCGTCGATGATACAACTCTCTGATGAATACATTTTGAACATACTATTCATCTGAACACTGAACAAAGCGGGACGTATACTTTAAAAAAGCCCCCGGTAGTTTATAATTCAGCCCCATACGGAAACTTTGATGGATCTGCTGGGAGATACAATGGAAATCCGCTTTCTTGGAGTTGGAGAGGCCTGTGATGGCAACCAACCAAACACATCTATTCTGTTGAAGACTGATGCCCATGAAACTGCAGGGCGGATTCTTCTTGACTGCGGCTTTAGTGCTCCGCACCAATATCTTTCTTTAAATCCTTCAGCAGAAGAGCTTGAGACACTTTGGATTTCACATTTTCATGGCGATCATTTTCTGGGTTCGCCTCTCCTTCTCCTCTGGTTCTGGGAAATGAACCGGGCTAAACCTCTAAACATCATTGGCCCTCCAGGGATCAAAGTTAAAATTGAACAAGCCATGGAACTGGCCTATCCAAATTTTATGTCCCGCCTGGGATATCCCCTGTTATTTCAGGAACTAACACCAGAAAAAAATCTGCAGATTTCAGACAGCATATGGAAAACTGCCTATAGCGAGCATTCGCAGCCATGCTTGTCATTAAGGCTTGAGCTTAATGGAAAATCGATCTTCTACAGCGGCGACGGGCGCCCAACCCCAATGACCCGGTCATTGGCTGCTGGATGTGATATTATCATTCATGAGGCATACGGTTTTGAGGATTCAGTATCTGGACATGGCTCTATCAGTACATGTCTTGATTTTGCCCGTAATTGTGGCGCAAAAAGGTTGGCACTGGTGCATATGCAACGAAATGTCCGCATTCAATGTGCAGATGTGGTAGCAAATTTTCAAAGAGAATTGGCTGACATAGAAATCATGATACCGGAAAAAGGCAGCACAATATCAGTGTAGACTTTTCTGGACTGCCTGGCGCATTTTATCAATACCTGAAAGACTGATCAGTTTTTTCGTCCTTGACACCCGTAACTATTCTAAATTAAGCTATTTTTTCGATAAAATAATACTCTAGGCATTTCACACATGGAACAGATCAAGATATTTCCGAGCAATGGGACCCAACTTTTCATGAGGCATTCAATGCGATTCTTCTGCATAATCTTTACACTTTTTATAATTACATCAAATGTAATTGTACCGCCGGCTGAAGCTGACACCCGCTATGTCGGAGACCAGTTGATAGTAACTTTACGTCTGGGAGAAAGCACTAAGCATAAAATATTAAAAACCCTGAAGACAGGCACTCCTGTTGAGGTGTTGCAGGAAGGCGAGACCTATATGAAGGTAAGAACAATCGATGGCACGGAGGGATATATCCTACGCCAATACATAAGCTCAAACCCTCCAAAAACACACCGTATCAACGAACTTGAACTTGAAAAAAGTGCACTGCAGAAAAAAATTAATGACCTGCAGAATGCAAAGAGCACCCTTGAAAAACAGCTCAACGGAATCGAGGAGAAATATGATAGTGAATTTTCTGAATTAACCACAAAATCTTCTGAAATTGAGCAAAATTTTGAACAGGTATCAAACAGTGAACGTATCATAACCGAGAAATATAACACCCTTGTTGCCCAGTCCGAAAATGTCGTAGCGATTGCTCAAGAGCGGGATCAATTGCACCAGGAAAACAAAAAACTGACGACAGGCATGAAAATGCTACAGGAAAAAAATGAAAATTTTGCTGATTCCAGAATGATCAAATGGTTTCTGGCAGGTGGCGGGGTTTTCTTCTTCGGCTGGATAATAGGAAGAATTTCCAGAAAAAAACGAAGTCGTTTTTAAGACTGCCTGGAATTTT
>JAAXQI010000055.1 GCA_012974315.1 Desulfobacterales bacterium
GGCGGGTTCTTCCGGAGCTTCCTCAGTAGCAGCCTCAGTGGCGGGTTCTTCTGGAGCTTCCTCAGCAGCAGCCTCAGCGGCGGGCTCTTCAACTTCTTCTTCCGGAGCAGCCTCAGCAGCAGGTTCCTCCTTGGTAGAGGTTACCTTGCTTTCCATTTCGGTTTTTAAGAGGTCGCCAATGGTTGAAGGACCGGCTGATTGTTTTTTCTTGTAATCCTGCAGTGAATCCTCTTCGCTGCCTCCATCAAGTGCCTTGATGGAAAGACCGATTTTCCTGTCTTTGGAAGAAACATTAATAACCTTTACCTGCAGCTTGTCGCCCACGTTGTACATGCCAACCGGAGTGGTAATTTTTTCTTTACTTATTTCAGAAACATGGACCAACCCTTCAACGCCTTCTTCCAATTGTACAAAGACGCCAAAGTCGGTAACATTGGTGATTGTGCCTTCAACAATTGCACCGCCGGGATAATTACTGAGTGCGGCCATCCATGGATCTGGCTCGAGTTGTTTAATGCCAAGGGAGAATCGTTCGTTTTCCCTGTCAATCTTTAAGACTACAGCCTGGATGGTATCGCTTTTAGCATATTTTTCGGTTGGGTGCTTGATTCGTTCAGTCCAGGAAAGATCGGAAACATGAATAAGGCCGTCAATGCCTTCTTCAATACCTATAAATATACCGAAATCAGTGATATTTTTGATTTTTCCCTCGATGATTGAGCCAACTGGATAGTTTTCACTGACCAGATCCCAGGGATTCTGGTTCAGCTGCTTCATGCCAAGGGAGATGCGCTTGGACTCAGTTTCTATATTGAGTACCATAACCTCAATTTCGTCCGCAACAGCTACAAGCTTGGATGGATGCCTCGGCTTTCTGGACCAGGTCATTTCGGAAATGTGGATAAGTCCTTCAACACCTTCTTCAAGCTCAATAAAAACACCATAGTCGGTAATGGAGACAACCGTGCCTACAGTTTTTGAACTGATGGGATAGCGCTCAGTCACCGTAGCCCATGGGTCAGGCTTGAGTTGTTTGATACCCAGGGATACGCGGTCGGATTCCTGGTCATATTTAAGGATCTTGACGTCGATCTCATCGCCAACCTTATAAAGTTTGGCAGGATGGGAAACTCTGCCCCAGGATAGATCCGTGATGTGGCAAAGGCCATCCATACCACCGAGATCAATGAAAAGACCATAATCAGTTATATTGGTAACCGCTCCTTTCACGATCATGCCCTCTTCCAGACTGGTGCGCATGGTTGCACGCATTGCTTCCCGTTCTTTTTCGAGGATGGCACGTCGTGAAATAACGACATTATTTCGTTTTCTGTTGAATTTGAGAATTTTGAAGGGGAAGGTCTGACCAATGAGTGCATCGAGATCTTTCACTGGACGCAGGTCAATCTGGGAATAGGGGAGGAAAGCCGGAACTCCTATATCAACTGACATGCCGCCTTTAACACGGTTTTCAATTTTGCCATCAATGGTACCATCATCAGACTGGATTTTAGCTATTTCTTCCCAGACTTTGATACCGATTGCTTTTTCACGGGATAGAAGGAGCCCTCCTTCTTCTTTCCTCTTTTCCACGAATACTTCATAGGTGTCGCCAACATTAACTTCATCCTTAATGCCGTCAGTGCGAAATTCGGTGAGCGGGATGTAGCTTTCTGCCTTGTCGCCGATATCAATGAGAACATGATTGTCGACTATGCTGACGATCGTGCCCCTAATGACATCTCCCACTTTACTTACTACACTGTTTTCGTCCATTTCGAAGAGATCGGCAAAGCTCATCTCCTCATTGCCTGCCATGTCTGCTCCAGACCCGTTTTTTGCTGTTGAATTTTCAGTCATGTTAATTCTTGCCCTTTAGTGTTGTTTCTGCCAACTAATTTAAAGTTAATCTTAGAGCTTGTCCGTAAACAAAACTTTGGTGCTCGCATCCGGCTTTTGGCCGGATTTAACCGCTCCTCAATCGCAAAATCCTCACCGTAGCGCTGCTACATCTGTGGTTTTACTCAATCGTCCCGACTAAATCCGCCTCAAAATCCAACGTGATCCCTGAAAAGCTTATTTACGTGCAAGCTTTTAATCTTCCATCTTTGGAAGGTCCAAAAGAGGCTATATACCAAAGACTACGATCAAACACAACTTTTTCTTCATAAAAAAATGTTACCCCTAGAGCGGGTGTTTTGGATAATGTTTTACAGGTGCAATACCTGTAAAAGCAGATTGTAACGAGGCAAAACTTGTACTATAGTGTCGCTGCGGGCAGAGAACAGAAAAAAAGAAAGATCATTTAAGGGTATCAGGGCTTATGCGTGTGGCAATGTATTACAATAACAGGGATGTGCGGCTTGAGGAAATGCAGGCTCCCCGGATTGGGCCGGATGAACTCCTGGTGCAGATTTTCGCAAGTTCCATCTGTGGCAGTGATACTATGGAGTGGTACCGTATCAAGCGTGCACCTTTGGTTCTCGGCCATGAAATTGCCGGCCGGATTGCCCAGGCAGGTGAAGGTGTTGTTGGGTTTCATGAAGGAGACCGGGTTGTTGCAACCCACCATGTGCCATGCTTTTCCTGCCATTATTGTCGGAGTGGGCATGAAACAGTTTGTAACACCCTGCTTGGAGAAACACATTTTGATCCGGGGGGATTTTGCGAGTATGTCAGGCTGCCAGCCATCAATGTGGATCGCGGTACCTGGCTGCTTCCCGATGAAGTGACATATGAGGCTGCAACATTCGTTGAGCCATTAGCCTGTGTTCTTCGCGGCCAGAGGATTGCTGGAATTCAGCCCGGTGCAAGTGTTCTCGTGCTTGGAAGCGGAATTGCGGGGTTGCTTCATGTTAAACTGGCCCTGGCTAACGGTGCGGGAATGGTTGTTGCCACAGATCTCAGCAGTGAAAGACTTGCGCTGGCCAGGCAATATGGCGCCCATCATACCCTCCCTGCTGATTCTGATGTTCCGTTGGAATTCAATAAATTAAACAATGGTCGCGGTGCTGATGTGGTGATAGTATGTGCTGCTGCGGAAACTGTATGTCAGCAGGCGTTTCAGGCAGTGGGACGCGGTGGCGTCATTCTGCTGTTTGCCCCGACGCCGGCTGATACAGAAGTTCCTCTTAACATCAATGATGTTTTCTGGCGTCGTGATGTAACAGTGACTACATCCTATGCTGCAAGTCCGAATGATTGTGCAGGGGCATTGGAACTCATCAGGTCGAAACGTGTAAGGGTTGATGACATGATCACACACCGGTTCGGACTGGCCGACACAGGAGTAGGATTTCGCCTGGTTGCAGAGGGGGCAGGCTCACTTAAGGTGATAATTAAACCACAGGAGTAGGTTTACCAATTTCCTGTTTCCGTCACGGATTCAAGAAGAATATTTAAAAGAAAGTCGAAAGGAGATGCATTATGCCTGAAGCGGATAAAGAGGGAAAAGATTTTGGCCTGGATAAATCGACTGCCACAGAAGGTTTTTTTCTCAAGGGTTCCAATTCACTTGATTGGGGTATGAAAAACCGGTTGTCCCGTATTTTTAATCCCGAAACGGGAAGAACCGTGATGCTTGCGATTGATCACGGTTATTTTCAGGGTCCGACGGTTGGCCTCGAAAGGATTGATCTGAATATTCTGCCGATTGCCCCGTATGCAGATACGTTGATGCTGACCCGGGGAATCCTGCGGTCGGTTGTGCCGCCTTCCTATACCAGACCCATTGTGCTCAGGGCCAGTGGTGGTCCAAGTATTCTGAAGGAACTGTCCAACGAGCATATTGCCGTTGATATGGAGGATGCTCTCCGTCTTAATGCTGCAGCACTTGCGGTCCAGGTATTTATCGGTGGTGAGTATGAAACGCAGTCAGTACATAATATGACCAGGCTGGTTGATATGGGCATGCGGTATGGTATGCCCATATTAGCGGTAACCGCAGTAGGTACGGATATGAAAAGGTCGCCCCGTTATTTCAGGCTGGCCTGCAGGATATGTGCAGAACTTGGGGCTCAATATGTGAAGACATATTATATCCCGAAAGGTTTTGAGTCCGTTACCGCAAGTTGCCCGGTGCCTATTGTCATGGCTGGTGGTAAAAAAATGCCGGAAATTGATGCTTTGACCATGGCGTATAATGCAATACAGGAGGGTGCCGCAGGAGTGGACATGGGAAGAAATATTTTTCAGGCTGAGTCGCCTGCTGCAATGATCCAGGCTGTAGGTGCAACAGTGCATAAAAACCTGCCTCCGGCTCAAGCGCACGAAATGTATTTGGATTTGAAAAACGGGAAGTAAGCTAAAGCAGAGAAAAGTAAAGGCGCCGTCCTCTTTTTTGCTCCAAAGGTTTCTGCCGTGTAATTGTTTGTTGCAAGATCTTTCCGATATGAGATTAATGGAAATTCTGGAAAGTTCATTTATCTCCACATTATCATCAATGTGGGACAAGCTGAGACCTCCAGCTGAAATATCTTTGATTGAGCCAAGCACTTCTGTGTCATCGAATTGAAGCAGGGCGAACCCGCCGCTGGTAATGTTGTAGCACTTATACTGTCTTCTGTCT
>JAAXQI010000132.1 GCA_012974315.1 Desulfobacterales bacterium
TCGGAATGACACATAACATCATTTTGCAAGAGGCTCAATAGAGGGTTATATTCCAAAGGAACACAACATTTTTTCAGGAAGATTGATACGGGCTTCCATGCCGCCATCAGGTTTTTTGGTCAAAGAAAAATTTCCTCCATGGCTTGCAACTATTTTTTCCACAAGGGCCAAGCCAAGACCCGTACCATAGGTTTTGGTGGTAAAAAAAGGATCAACTGCCCTTTCCCGAAGAGGGTCAGGAATACCTACCCCGGTATCAGCAAATGCCATTGTTACCCAGCCTCTTTGATGGCGAACGGTAATTGTCAGGGTTCCTCCATCAGGCATTGCATCAATGGCATTTCGCGTCAGATGGAGCATCACTTTACGCATCAACTGCTCATCCATCTCCAGAATGGGATCAGGGTCTGAGATATCAAGTACCACATCAATTGAATGCTTGAGTAGAGAAGGCTGGAGTAAAAGCAATGTTTTTCTTATAAGGGGATGGAGCGGCTCACATTTTTTTTCCAGTTCCGGCTGTTTAACAAAATCAAAAAGATCCTTGAAAGTTGATTCCAGCCGCGAGGTTTCATTAACAATCATATGGACAAATTCAAGGGATTTTTCATCCTGGACTCTTTTCCCCAGGATGCGGGCTGCGCCCCCGATTGAAGTTATTGGATTCCTCAATATATGCACTAGCTGGGCCGACATTTGTCCCAGGACTGAATAGCTGGCCGATTCCACCAGGAGATCCTTATTTTTTTCAAGCTCATGCGTTACGTTTTTAAGTTCGCTGATCTTGTCTTCCATCTCCATGTATAATCGACTGTGATCTATAGCCAGACTGGCCTGATTGGCAAAAATTTCCAGAGATCGTATATGATTTTTTGAAATTGGTTGCCGGGTAACGAAATGATCGGCAATTATAACCCCCAGAGATTTACTTGGAGAAAAAAGAGGTATTACAATAAAGGTATCTTCACCCAGCAACTCAATGATATCCCTGCCAACAGGCACATCTGCCAGGCCATTCTCCACAAGGATGGAGCGCCTCTCCGTGGTGGCCCTGATTAAAATATGGTCTGAATCTGTAACTGGCACCCGCAGGCTTTTAATCATCTGGGTAACTTTTGTATCTCCATTCTGGCAGCTTTCTTTGATATTTTGAACAATTTCCAAAAAATCAAGATTCTTTTCACGCATTTCAGCCCAGATTCTTCCCGCCTCCTCCCGGCATTCTGACCCTATAGCCAACTTTCCCTGTAATACTTGCCCATCATCATCAAATATTGCCAGAAAGGCCCGGTTGAAACGCAATCCCTCTTCAGCGGTAATGCCCACAAGAATGGCTTGGAGAATCTCATCAAGCTCCACGGTACTTAAGTACACAGAGTTCATCTTTAAAGAGAGTTGATGCAGAATCTGGATACGGAAATGGGCCTTTTCAAGATCCTCTCGATACTTGAGATTCTCAGCAATCAACCGCCGCCTCTCGAGAACCTTGCGAACCACCAGGAGTATTTCCTTAAACTGCACGGGCTTTGAAAGATAATCGTCAGCCCCCTTTCTTATACAATCAAGGGCAACTTCCAAATCTGCCATACCGGTTAACATGACTATAGCAGTGCCGGGATGAGCAGTTACAATTTCTGGTAAAAGGGTGACGCCGTCTGTATCAGGCAAACCAATATCCAGAAGGATTAAGGCTATCCTGGCTGTACCAAAAAGAGTTCTAAGTTCTTCAGCGCTGCCTGCTTCAACTACAGCAAGATCATGAGTTTCCAGAAAAATACGGAGGGGTGCCCGGATCGCTACGTCATCATCAACAATTGCAATCACCTCATCCCTGGCAAGTAACTGGTCAGGAGTAAGGGAGATATGGTGTAAACCGGGAATTGATTCAAGCATAACGCATAAAATTTAACTTAAAAATTATTCAACAACCATAATAACCTGAGAAAAAACTAATCAACACGAAGGAAAGAAGTAATCAACCAGGAGCTTTCATTAAGAACTTTCAATACACAGCCTTTACTTTTTTATTACTCTTGCCATGTTTATCTGTCAAGAAGACAGTAATATTTTCAAGATGATACTGCATTGTTATTCGAGGTTGAAATATATGCGGATTCTCTTTACAGTGCCAGCAAAATGATACGTCACGGATTAAAGCATATGAAAAAAGACTTCAATATTGACATGCTGCAGGTTATTGGCGACTTCCTGGAACTGGGCCATGTAGAAAACATTGTGGCCATGTTTAAACAGGACAGGAACTTATATAGCCTGACCGGTGATCTTCTCAGGGACGAACGTTTTACAGTAAGGCTGGGAATTGGAGTTCTCTTTGAAGAACTTGCCATTATTCATCCGCAGGAGATATCCCTTGCCACCCCTTCTCTTCTCCCCCTTCTGCAGGAACAAAACCCCATCTTGCGGGGAGAAGCCGCAACCATTCTTGGTATAATTGGCTCCAGAGATGCCCTGGAACAGTTAGTAAAACTCAAGGACGACCCCGACTTCCAGGTAAGAGAAATAGTTACAGATATTCTCCACCAGGGGGCAGAAACCCCTCAACCTGAATCTCCTTCCGGGAATGATGAACCTTCTTAAACAGACGCAAGACATATTTAAGCCCGATGGTGTTTTGTCTACACTCTTAGAGGCGTATGAACAGAGATCAGGGCAGCTGGAAATGGCATCGGCAGTAGCCCAGACTCTTTCCGGAGGCAAACTTGTTGTTGAGGCTGAAACCGGCATCGGCAAAACACTCGCCTATCTTATTCCTGCTGTCCTGAGCGGGCAGAAGATGGTAATTTCAACCAATACCCTGAACCTGCAGGAACAGATTCTTAGCAATGAAATCCCCTTTATCCAGCAGCATATTGATCCGCAGCTTTCTGCCATCTGCGTCAAGGGAAGACAAAACTACCTGTGCCTGTACCGCTGGCAGCAGTTTGCGGTGCATCCCCAAATTGAGATGTTTGCTCCCGGCAAGACTCAAAAAAAAATTGAGCGCTGGCTTAAATCCACAACCACCGGTGACAGGGCAGAGCTTCCCTGGCTGGAAGACGACTCTGCCCTTTGGCGTGAAATAAGTGCAACTGCCAGCCAATGCCTCGGCTCAAAATGCCCGAATGACAAGGCCTGTTTTATTACAGAATTACGCAAGAAAGCTGCCGCTGCCCGACTTCTCATTGTCAATCATCACCTTTTCTTCTCAGACCTGGCCCTTCGACGTGAAGGGCATGGTGAAGTACTGCCGCGCTATGAGTCGGTCATTTTTGATGAAGCGCATCACCTGGAAAATGTCGCAACCAATTTCTTTGGTTTTTCTTTCAGCCACTTCCAGTTGCTTGAGCTTATTAAAGATATAAAGCTCTCCGCAGCTCTCCTGCCAGAAGACAAGAAGGAACAGGTTTTTCAGGTTGCCGATGCACTCCATATCCGTTCAGAACATTTCTCCGCAATGTTCCCTGCCCAGATTGGAAAATTTCCCTTACAGGGATTTATTGATCATCACCCTGATTGGGAGGAACAGATCCAGGCCCTTTCAGACCGGCTGGCAAGCCTGACCTCCACTCTCTTAAACATGGTGATTGAAGGAGATGTATGGCAGGGACTGGCTAACCGTTCTGAGGACATGCAAAGCAGGCTGAATGCAATTGCAGGGTTACTGGAAATACCCCATGAGAATAAATATATCCGCTGGTATGAACGGCGGGAGAAGACTCTTGTATTGACCTGTTCCCCCATTGATATTGCGGCAGAACTCAATACTGTTTTATACCCTGAAGTGCGAAGTGCTGTTTTCACATCCGGTACTTTGACCGTTGGTGGAAACTTCACCTATTTTCTGAACCGGCTTGGACTTGACCGGGATACTGAAACCCTTTCTCTTGCATCCCCATTCGATTATAAAAACAGGACCATGCTGTATGTACCTGCCCATACTCCTGAAAATCCTTTTCCCCAACCAGACCAGAATAATTTTTCCATAAAAATTCAATCCATTATAAACCAGATACTGCTGGCATCAAGTGGACGGGCCCTGGTGCTTTTCACAAGTTTGAGCAATATGAGGAAAACGTACCCTTTTCTGGTTGAAAATCTTCCCTACCCCGTATTTATCCAGGGGCAGGCACCACGTAATAAACTTTTAAAATCTTTCCAGCAGGAAACCAATTCAGTACTGCTTGCAGTTGCCAGTTTCTGGGAAGGGATAAATGTTCCGGGCGAATCATTAAGTTGTGTCATAATAGATAAATTACCCTTTGAAGTCCCGAGTGACCCTGTTATCATGGCCCGGATAAACAAAATACGAGAGGAGGGCGGTAATCCTTTTATGGATTTTCAGCTACCACGCGCTATCCTTGCTCTACGCCAGGGCGTAGGCCGCCTCATGCGGACTTCTACTGATAAAGGTTTACTGTCAATCCTTGATATACGGTTATTTACCAAACAATATGGTCACCTTTTCCTCAGGAGCTTACCCCCAAGCCCTCTTACACGAGAGCTGAAAGATGTTAAGTCTTTTTTTGAGAACTAAAAAATTACTAACAGATATATAAAAGGAAATTGAAGAGTGCCCAAAATTGACCTGCATGCCAGATTAAAATCTGAAATTACCAATGTGGATCAAGCCATGCGAGATGATCTGCAAGCCCTTGTCAGCAAAGACCTGATTCCCTCTAATTTGCTTGAGGTCCTGGAGCACGCACTCTACAATGGTGGCAAAAGGATACGACCATTACTTTGCATTCTTACTGCCCGCCTCTGCTCCACTGGCAAAAAAGAGATCTCCCCTTTGGCCATTGCCTTTGAATACCTGCATGTTGCAACCCTGCTCCACGATGATGTTATTGACCATGCAGATACCCGGCGGGGCCGTCCTGCTGCAAATAAGGTCTTCGGCCTGACCCCGGCAATTCTGGCGGGAGATTTCCTTCATGCCCGCTCAATGTTCCTGGTTGGCACCTTAGGAGGCAAGCGTTGCCTGGATCTTATCTGTAGCGCCACCGGGGCTATGGTTGCCGGAGAATTTCTCCAGATCTCCAATGTCCACAACCTGAATCAATCTGAAAAAGATTATTTTTCCGTAATCAATGGCAAAACTGCATTGTTTATCGGAGCTGTCTGTGAGACGGGAGGAATTTTTGCAGGCGCTGACAACAATAAAATTGAAGCTCTCAAGCTCTATGGCACCAACCTTGGCCTGGCCTTCCAGATACAGGATGATATTCTTGATTATTTAGGCGATTCGGCAAAAACCGGGAAGACTGTAGGAAATGACTTTTATGAAGGGAAAATGACGCTACCATTGATTCATGCCCTGGAGACTGCAAACAAACAGGAAAATAATTTTCTTCTTGGTCTTCTCAAGGGGCAAAAAAGTGAGCGCATTACAAAAATTGACGATGCACGGGAGATCATTCGTAAAAATGGCGGCTTTGAATATGCAGAGCAGCTGGCTGAAAAGTTGGTTGATAAAGGTATCGCAAGCCTGTCCGTATTTGCTTCCGAGCAGAACAGAGAAACCCTCGGCATACTTACCGGCCTGGCCCATTATGCTATAAGCAGAGATAAATAAAGAGCCGGGCGATGAGGTACGCGGTATGAGGTGTGAGGTGCGCGGTGCGCGGTGTGAAGTATATTTGTCTTAATCTTTTCCGTGAACCGTGAACCGTGAACCTTGTACCTCGTACCATTTCTTTATCCCTGTGCCTTGTGCCTTTAGTTTTCTCCGATATCCAGAAACCAGCAACCAGTAACCAGTAACCTTTTGCTCAGCAAACCCAATGGTGACAAAAAAGAAAATACAGGGGCCCGCTAAAAAACGAGTCCGAAAAGGCAAGACCAGGAAAAGAAGTTTTTTCATGATTTTCCGCCAATGGTCCTTACCTCTTTTCCTGCTACTTCTTGTTGGTATAAGCCTGGCAGCAACTTTTTATATCATTTTTTTGCATACCCCATCAAGGCCCATTTTCTGAGAATTTCCACCATAATTTCTTCTTGAATCAAGCACTGCTGGTCTTTTAAAAAACCGGCTTGATATTTTTTAGATAATATACCGAATCACATATTTTCACTTGTGGAAGGCTCTATAAAAAAATAGAATAAACCCTAAATACTTCAGCCGGTGAAAATACCCCAGGTTAAGGTAAGCACCCTTTCAGGGCATAAACGACCAACGGGGGACTCCGAGGAAGAGCCTCTTCGGCTATGGTTTTCCATGCCGAAGAGGCGATGACGCATAAAATGGGGTATTTTCACCGGCTGACAAAAAAACCTTTAATGCTTATTATACCTCCATGCCCGTATATAAACGCCAGGACATTTCAAAACTTCACGCAGAAATCAAGCAGGGTGCGACCTCCCAAATCTATCTCATTTGGGGAGAACGCTATCTTTGCAGGAGTGCAGCCCAGGAATTAATTGACCACCTGCTGCCCGAACAGGAACGTCAAGCCACCAGCCTGCAACATATCGACGGTGATCAGGAGGATTTCAGCAAAACACTCAACCTTTTAAAGACATTCAACCTTTTCTCCGGACCCAAAATTATCTGGGTGACAGATTCAAAACTGTTCTATTCAAAAGGAGTTGCAAAAAGTATTTGGGACAAGGCCTGCGAAAAAAAAGAGCGCAATGAAACCAAACAGGCTCTTCGCTATCTCCTGCAAATGTTCAACGTTGCAGGAATATCCCAGGAAGACCGGGATGAAGAAAACATAGGGTCCATGTCTGCAGCTCGCTGGAAAAACCTTTTCGGCTTTAACAAACCCCAGGGCGACCTATCCTGGGTCCAGGACCTTCTTGCTGACAGTGCCGGCATGTCTCCGGCAAAGAGTTCGGAGACTGACGCAGCCAGCATGTTTGTCCAAGCTTATGAAAGCGGCATTCCTCAAGACAATACCCTTATTCTTCTTGCCGAAACAATTGACAAAAGAAAACGGCTTTATAAATATATACAGGAACATGGTGTTATTCTTGATCTTGCAGTTGACAGTGGGGGGTCAGCAGCTGCCAAACGCGATCAGGAAACAGTTCTCAAAGAATTGATACAGAACACTTTGAGAAAGTATGACAAAGAAATTGAACCCAAGACTCTTCCTGTTTTTCTTGAACGAGTCGGCTTTCATCCTGTGGCTGCAGTTATGGAGGCAGAGAAACTGGCACTCTATGTTGCTGACCGGAAAACAATTACCAGGGATGATATTGACGCTATCATTGGCCGTACAAGAGAAGAGGCCCTGTATGAACTCACCGAGTCTGTTACTTCTGGCAAACTTGACCAGGGACTCCTCATACTTGATCATCTGCAAAACAACGGAGTCCATGGCCTTGCTATTTTGGCAACACTACGAAATCACATAAAAAAATTACTTCTCGTTCGCTCTTTGCAGGGACTCAAATCCCCGGCTTACACGCAATCCCTTTCTTTCCCCGTTTTCCAAAAGAGCTACCTCCCGGAACTCAAGGAAGGAAGAGATGAATGGTCTACTTTACTTTGGAAAGCCCATCCTTATGGTTTATTTATGACCTTTCGTCAGGCTGCCCAATTCCGCTGTGAAGATTTGCAGGATGGATTAAAGGAGGTTCTTGCAGCAGAATACCGCATGAAAAGTTCATCGGTTGACAGTCGTCTTATTATGGATAATCTGCTTTTCAGTTTGATGCGTCATAAAATGGTGGGAGCAAAACCAGTATGAGCAGAAAGGGACGTGACTTTGAAGGTTGGGTGGCAACTGACGAAAAGACGAAGGTTGCCGAACCACCTCTTTATAAAATTCTTCTGCATAACGATAACTACACCTCTATGGAGTTTGTCGTGTTATTGCTTGAAAAAGTGTTTCATAAAAGCACTGCCGAAGCAACGAGAATCATGCTCAATGTCCACCAGCAGGGCATTGGGATAGCAGGCGTCTATCACAAAGAAATTGCGGAGACAAAAGTCGCCATTGTCCATAATCTGGCGCAGAAAAATGAATACCCCTTGAGGTGTTCCATTGAAAAAGTTTGATTATGAAAACAGGTAGTTACCTGGATCCGTGACGAAAAAACAGTTTTTATTTACAAAGCACATTAGCCATTCATTACTTATTGTTTTAATATATAATAAAGTAAAAAAATAATACTTACAGGTAAAGCAACATGTTTAACCAGAAACTTGAAATGGCATTAGTTACAGCAGTTCGCCAGGCCAAAAACCACAGGCACGAATTTGTTACAGTTGAGCACCTGCTTTACGGCATTTTGCAGGATGACCTCATTACCCGCATTGTCAAACAATGTGGAGGAAGCCTCGAAAATCTTCAAAAAAGACTGGAAACTTTCTTTGACGGGGAGCTGCCAATCCAAAAATTTAGCGACACCAACGAACCGGTCCAAACTCTTGGTTTTAACCGTGTTCTGCAGAGGGCTATTGGTCATGTGCAGAGTTGCGGCAAAAAAGAAGTCGATTCAGGGGATATTCTGGTGGCAATTTTTTCTGAACCGGACTCCCATGCCGTATATTTTCTCAGCTCAGAAGGTTTGGACAGGATGTCCGTGGTTGAATATGTTTCCCATGATTTGCAGGAAGACCTTGAAACGGATGCCTGGCATACCCAGAAAAAGAAGCCAGCCAAGGAAGAGGAGCTTGATAAATTTACAGTAAACTTTGCTGACAGGGCCAGGGCAGGGTTGATTGACCCACTCATAGGCCGCGAAATGGAACTGGAGAGAATCATGCAGGTTCTCTGCAGACGACGGAAAAACAATCCTTTGCTGGTTGGTGAACCCGGTGTTGGCAAAACAGCCATTGCTGAAGGACTGGCCCTTCGTATTCATGAAAAAAATGTTCCTGCTATGTTGGAGGACGTTGAAATCCGTTTGCTCGACATGGGAACTCTGCTCGCTGGAACCAAATACAGGGGAGATTTTGAAAAACGGATAAAAGCTGTAATCGACGGTATCGAAAAAAAGGGTGACAAATCCATACTTTTTATCGACGAAATCCATACTATCGTTGGCGCAGGAGCTACAAGCGGCGGCAGTCTCGATGCCTCAAACCTGCTAAAGCCGGCTCTGCAGGCTGGGACCCTTCGCTGCATTGGCTCTACCACCTATGAAGAACACAAAAACCATATTGAAAAGGATCGCGCACTTTCAAGGCGCTTTCAGAAAATTGACATTGAAGAACCCTCGGTAGAAGAAACCGTTGCAATCTTGAATGGACTGAAATCCAGGTATGAATCTCACCATGGCATAAAATATACAACAGCTGCGATACAGGCCACTGCCGAACTTGCAAGCCGTTATATCAACGACAGATTCCTGCCGGATAAAGCCATCGATATTCTTGATGAGGTTGGGGCCGCCTTCAGGCTTTCTGAAACGACAAAGAAAAGAAAAAATGTGACTGTACGCGATGTTGAGTCGGTAGTATCCCGTATGGCCAGGATCCCAGCTAAAAGCAGTTCCAGGTCGGAAATCCGCCAATTGAAAACCCTGCAGGCTGATTTAAAAGAGGTGATCTTCGGCCAGGATCAGGCCATCAAGGCTTTAAGCAATGCGGTCAAACGTTCAAGGGCAGGCCTGGGGCAGCCCGAAGCCCCGACAGGATCTTTTCTCTTTGCAGGACCAACAGGTGTTGGGAAAACAGAGGTGGCCAGACAGATGGCCAAAGCCCTTTCCATCCATTTTGAACGCTTTGACATGAGTGAATACATGGAAAAGCACGCTGTGGCAAGGCTTATCGGTGCCCCGCCGGGCTATGTAGGTTTTGACCAGGGGGGGTTGCTGACAGATGCCATCAGAAAACATCCCTATAGCGTTCTCCTGCTTGACGAGATAGAAAAAGCCCATCCCGATGTATTCAGTATTCTTCTGCAGGTCATGGATCACTCCACGCTTACTGACAATGCCGGCAGGCGAGCTGATTTCCGTAACGTCATCCTTATCATGACAACCAATGCCGGAGCACGGGAATTAACCGAAAGGGCCATCGGCTTCATGGCGGACAAAAAAGATGGAGCCCAGAAAACTCTGCATAACCTCTTCTCCCCTGAATTTCGAAACCGTCTCGATTCGGTTATCACCTTTAATGTCTTGCAAAAACCAATGATCGAAAAAATTGTCGATAAAATGGTGGCCGAACTTGAAATGCAGCTTAGCGAAAAAAAGGTTTTTATCAGCCTCTCCACCAAAGCACGCTCCTACCTGGCATCCAAGGGCTATGATCCTGATTATGGAGCCAGACCACTTCGAAGGCTTATTTTAAAAGAAATTGGCGATATTTTGACGGAGGAAATACTCTTTGGCAAACTATCCAAAGGCGGGAAAGCTCTGATTGACATTAAAGGAAAAAAGCTTGTCTTCTCCTACAAAAGCGCTTGACGCCTTTTTTCATCAAAAAATGACATTGCTTACTTTCTCCCAACTAACTTGCTGCACGTTACAGCGCTGGCCCAAGGTACAGGTATGTCAAAATTAAAGATACTGACCATTCACATACTGATTTTGCTGGGAGGACTTCTCCCGGTGGCCACTGCTTATGGAGCACCTGCCGCAGACCTCTGGCCCCGCTGGCAGAAACATGATCAGGATTCACTCATTGTCGTTGACTATATTGACTGGGACCTCATATTACATCGTTACATAAATACAAATCACCCTTCCGGAATAAACAGGTTTGCATACAGCAAGGTGAGTGAAAAAGACCATATGGCCCTCAAGGGTCAACTCCAGAAAATGCAAGCCGTTGAGGTTTCCAGTCTTAACCGTTCAGAACAGAAAGCCTTCTGGATAAACCTTTACAATGGACTCACCATAGATATTATTCTGGACCATTACCCAGTGAAATCCATCCGTACTATTAATTTATCGCCGGGGATATTCTCCAAGGGTCCATGGGGTGCCAAATTACTGAAAATAGAAGGCCAGGAACTCTCACTTAACGATATTGAGCATCGCATACTGCGGCCAATCTGGGGAGACAACAGGGTTCACTATGCTTTAAACTGCGCCAGCCTCGGCTGCCCCAATCTACAGCCAAAGGCATATACACCTCAAAACCTTGAACAAATGCTGGAAAAGGCAGCCCGGGATTACATCAATCATCCACGTGGCGTAACATTTGCCAGAAACAAACTTATGGTGTCAAGTATCTACTTCTGGTTCCAGGCGGACTTTGGTGACTCAGAAAAAGGAGTTATCGAGCATTTTAAAAAATACCTGTCTCCAGAAAACCTGAAAAAGCTGAAAACCCAGGAAAAAAACATTACCCACCGCTACGACTGGAACCTGAACGAGTAACTTTATTTTAACTTTGTAAATCCCCTCGATCTTCCTTGGTTTAATTCCAGGCATGGATGACAAAGTCTGCATATGACCAATTTTACTCCGGGTTTAATGCTGTTTTCTGAAGCTCTTTTACATTGACATACTTACTAAGCCATTGGTAGATTGTCCGGTTTAGGGAATATAATCGGTATTCCAAATGTTAATAATTCATATATCTACTTACTGAGGAAATTAATGTCTATACGTGAAGATGCAATAAACAGGGTTAAAACGCCCATATTCGAGGCGTGCGCCCGTAATGAGTCACTCCCTCTTGACCAGCTCATTGATGGTGTTGCCAAAGGTGAAGTGGTCATCGCCAAAAACAAGAACCATCATTTTGATAAAATCATAGCCATTGGCAAGGGTACATCGACCAAAATCAATGCAAATATAGGCTCTTCAAAAGATATGCCGGAGCTGCAAGCCGAACTGCAGAAACTCTGTGTGGCCGTCAAAGCTGGTGCTGATACCGTTATGGACTTGAGCATGGGTGGTGATCTTGATGCAGTGCGCAGAGGCATTCTTGAACAATGTCCCGTCCCGCTGGGAACCGTACCAATCTACCAGGCAGTGGCTGAAACTGTTGAGCTACAGAAAAAAGCAATCGTAGATGTCGAGGTTGATCATATTTTCAAAACAATTGCAAAACAGGCAGAGGACGGAGTTGATTTTATGACAATCCACTGCGGCATCACCAAAAACACCCTGGAAAGAATGAACCATCAGCAGCGTCTGATGGGAGTTGTCAGCCGTGGAGGATCCTTTACCATTGAATGGATGACCCACCATAACAAGGAAAATCCACTGTTTGAGAACTTCGATGATCTCCTTGCTATTCTAAAAGAACACGAAGTTACCTTAAGCCTGGGAGATGGTATCCGCCCGGGCTGTCTGGCTGATGCCACCGACCGTAGTCAGGTACAGGAACTTATCCATCTTGGGGAGCTGACAGACAGAGCGTGGGATGCTGGAGTGCAGGTGATAATTGAAGGTCCCGGCCATATGCCCATGAACCAGATTGCGGCCAATGTCCTCCTTCAAAAGCAGATGTGCAAAGGCGCTCCTTTTTATGTTCTTGGTCCTTTAGTCACCGATATTGCTCCTGGCTATGATCATATCACCGGAGCAATCGGTGGAGCCATTGCCGGAGCGGCCGGGGCTGACTACCTTTGTTATGTAACCCCGGCTGAGCACCTCAAGCTCCCAAACGTGGATGATGTAAAAGAAGGGGTGATTGCCTCGAAAATTGCCGCCCATGCAGCTGACATTGCCAAGGGGCTGCCCGGTGCCATAGAGAAGGATATAGCCATGGCCCGCTGTCGCAACAACTTGGACTGGAAAGGACAGATCGACCTGTCGATTGATCCCGTCAAAGCCAGACGCTTCCGGGATGAAGGCGGGACTTACACGGGAGATGCCTGCAGCATGTGCGGATCATACTGTGCGATTAAGGTTTTTCAAAGAGCCCAGAAAAAAAGTGCCCAAAGAAATTTGGGCAACAACTAGGGAGCTGCAACAATGAATTTTTTCAATAAAATAGTTGAGTTCATTCTTTCTACCCAGGTGTTGCAACAATTTAAGGGAGTGGATGCTGCCGGCCTCTTCACCAACCCCTGGTTCCTTGTTCCACTCCTATGCCTTTTCGGTTACCTGCTCTACAAGCAGGATTTCAAGGAAATTATTGTAATTATTATCGGCTTTGTCTGCTGGCATATTTCCGGCACCGAATATATGGCTACGCTTATTGTTAATGATGAGGTACAGCTTGCCAAAGTTCTTCCTGTTGTCTTTGGTGCAGCCTGCCTTTTAGGGATAATAATCTATCTGTACTTCGGACGTTCAGAGTAACCTGATCCAGTCAAAATCTACTCTAAACAACAAACACTCATTGAAGATCTTCATCTGAACGTTTGATGATGACCAGCATCCGCTCTGCCTTTGAAAAGGGAAGTGTGAGTTTTCTTGTTTCCGTCACATGAAACTTTTCAGACAAACCTTGCTGCACGAGATCAGCCAGCTCCTTTTCTGCGCCGGGGCCTTTCATGCAAACAATTCCACCTCCCTGGACCAGGTATGGGGCGGTAAGCCTGATAAACTGATTGATATCCGTAAACGCCCTGCTTGTTATAAAGGAAAATTTTCTGCCGGAAAGCTCTTTTACCTCAACTATCTCATCAAGACGCACATTCAGCACTTCCACACCCCGTAAATCTAACATCCTGACAATATGTTTCAGAAAATAATATCGGTTCTTGCGGGGCTCAATAAGTACAACAGGAAGCAAAGGGCAGACAATCTTGAGCACCAGTCCCGGGAAACCGGCACCCGTACCAACATCCAAAACTGTTTCCTGTTCCTGCTTTTCAGGGTCCAGCAATGACAGAAGTGTCAGGGAATCAAGAAAATGATTTTCCAGGATCTGGAGATCATCCATGGTTCTTGCAACCAGATTGATCTTCCTGTTCCATTTATTCAATTCATGGAAATAAAGAGCCAGACACGAAAGCGCTTCAGGCTGGTTATCAAGTGAAAGCCCCATGAGTTTGAGGCCCTGGGAAAGAAAGTTTTCAATATCAGTCGTTTGCATGCGATCAGTGGAAACAAGTTGGCAACGGTCTGCGGTCTGCAGAATGGTGTTTCACTCGAAAAATCTTGACAACTAATCTTTTTCCCCTCGTACCTTGTACCTCATACCGTAAACCATTTTTTCTCCTTTATCCTTTAACCTTATCTCAACTGACTTTGCAT
>JAAXQI010000202.1 GCA_012974315.1 Desulfobacterales bacterium
AGTTAAACGTGCATAATATTTAAATTCTACAGGAGGCCTTCGGCACCATGAAAAAAAAGATCTGTTTTATGGTTGGTGTTTTTATATTATTTATGAGCTCCTGCCTCATCCTATTGCCAAGTCAAGGGCATGCCATTGAAAATGATGATTGTATGGAATGCCACAGCGATGATTCTCTTGAGCGTAGTGAATCCGAAGGTATGAAGGAAAACCTGTTTATCGATTATAACAGGTTCAAGTTTTCAGTCCACAATGTCAACGGCATCACCTGTGTTGACTGTCATGCAGATATTGAAGAACTTAATTATGATAATGACGTGCCCCATCCTGTTTCTCTCGCCATGGTGAACTGTGACGGATGTCATGAAGAGGAAGGGGATGCATACCTGGACAGTGTGCATAAGAAGGCAGGCGGCAAAGGAATAACCATACCGTGCTATGCCTGTCACGGGTACCATTTCGTGTCCCACCTGGAAGCAGACTCAGTTTTTGAAAGGGAGAATGCCTTTTGTCTCAGGTGTCACAATCCTGACAATTCTCATGATTGGCTGCCGCAGAAGCAGACTCATTTTGCCTTTGTTGAATGTGCCGTCTGTCATGCCCCGGATTCTCCACGCTATATAGCCCTTCGGTTTTATGATCTCATATCCAAGACGTTTCTCAGTGGAGATGATCTCCTGAAAGCAATGGGGACAGACTATGAAGGCTTCATGGCTAAAATTGATTTAGATAAAGACGACATTATAAGTTTAGATGAGTTGGAAACCCTTGTACTTCTCCTGCGCCAGAAAGACATTCGTGGGACCTTTCATGGAGAGTTGGTGGTGGAAATGGTGCCCACGGTGCATCACATCAACAGGGGAGAGGCAAACAGAGAGTGTGAGCAGTGCCATAACCCGGAGTCAGCTTTCTTTAGTGAGGTCTATATTTGTTTGAATAAGGATGATGGAACCCGTGAGCACCATAGGGTTGAACGCAGGGTGCTTGAAAGCTACTATGTGAATCATTTCTATGCAATTGGCGGCACACGAGTAAGGCTTTTAGACAAGATTGGTTTAGCTCTCATTGTTGGAGGGTTGAGTGTGGTTACAGGCCATCTCTTTGTTCGGATTGCAACAGCACCGGCACGGAGAAGAAGAAAAGAGAAAAAAGATGAATTTTCAATATAAGGGGACTGGTCATGGAAAATGATAAATTGATGTACATTCATCCTGCACCTGTCAGGGTTTGGCACTGGGTTAATGCGGTTGGTTTTATTATATTAATATTGACCGGTATCCAAATTCGTTTTGCAGAAATGATTGATCTCTTTTCTCTTGAAGAAGCTATTCAGGTGCATAATTATGTCGGCTTTGTAGTGATTGCTGCTTACGGCTTATGGGTTTCCTACTATTTTGGCACCATGAAAATAAAACTGTATTTTCCTAATCCGCGCACCTTTGTGCCTGATGCCATCAAACAGTTAAAATATTATGGTTCAGGCATATTCAAGGGAGACCCCAACCCTCATACCATGACACCGGATAATAAGTTTAATGCCCTGCAGAAAAAAGCCTATGTGGGTATCATGTTTGTTTTTCTGCCGGCCCAGATGATAACAGGACTTTTTCTCTGGAGAGTGAAAGGTTTTGAAAATTATATCGATTTACTCGGTGGGGTAAAAATTGTGTCTACAATTCATGTCCTGCTCTTTTTCTTCTTTACCGCATTTATATTTGTGCATTTTTATCTTTCAACCCTGGGGCATACACCCCTGGCACATCTCAAGGCCATGTTCACGGGCTACGAAGAACATCATGAGCCTCCTCCATCGGAAGAAGCGGCATCCTGATCAAGATTTTAAAGGGCAGGGGAGGCTTCGTTCTAAAAGGCAGGTTGAAAAACGTTAAATACGAATACAGTAAAAGTCTCAGGCGAAAAAGGCAGGGTCACTAGTGACTCTGCCTTTTTATTTTTAAAATTCCGTAATTCAATTTGAGTGTATGCGTTCAGTACGGTTTGGATGTACAAGCAATTTATTCATCGATGCATCAGTTTTATAATATTGATTTTTTAAATGGTCAAATGGAGTTATTTGGGGAGAACTATTAAGCTGAAACCGGTCAGAGGCAAATCTTAATGAGCCCGATGCAGGTCTATAGTCATTTTAGCTTTAGTTAAAATTTCTTTTCCCGGGCTATTACCATTCTCTTGAGCCATGGGGAGCAATATGTGAAAAGTCGTTCCCTCGGAACTGCTCTTCAATGATACACAACCACCATGGTTCTGCACTATGCCAGCTACTGCTGACAGGCCGAGGCCACGTCCCAGTGCCCTTGTTGTGTAGAATGGGTCAAAGATTTGTTTGGAGATATCTTCAGGGATGCCTGGTCCTGTATTTGATATGTCTATGGCTATATACTTGCCTGCAGGATGAACATTACAGAATGCACATTGCCAATCTGTTTTTTTGTTTATATTGGAAGAATTTACAGTCAATGTGCCGCCTTCCTCTTCCATGGCTTCAAAAGCATTGGTAAAAATATTTACCAGCATCTGTTTCATCTGGCCGGGATCAGCAACCACAGGCCAGAGGTTTTTTTCCAGATGATGCACTGTTTTTATTTTTGATGCTGCTCCAATATGAACAATTTTCAGGGTTTGTAAGATGATGGAGTTCAGAACAAGCTCTTCCAGTTTGTAGGTTCCTCCCTTGGCGTAGGCCAAAAGCTGGGTGGTTAGGTCACTCATACGATGTGCTGCACTGCCTATTGCCTCCACGATTCCGCATTCTTCCTCTTTTGGTGCTGACCCCATTTGTAAAAGATCTACATTGCCGATAACTGTGCCCAGGAGATTGTTAAAATCATGGGCTATGCCTTTTGCAATGAGAGCTATGGATTGGTCTTTCTGCTGTTGGAATAGACGTGCCCGAAATTCCTTTTCTTCTTCTGCAAGGCGTAATTTTTCTGTGATGTCCCTCCCCACTTCGATAATGCCGCTAATCTTACCGTCACTTCCAAAAATTGGAGAAGCACTGAGCTCAACAGCATATTCGGTTCCGTCGGCACGCTTGTGTCGATGGATGAGGGTCACAGGTCCTTTAGATTCAATAACTTTTTTCAAGGGGCAGGGATGTTCTTCTCCCTGGCATGGTTCGTTTGAATGATGAGATATCTTGTAACAGAGATGGGCATCCGTCAGGGGAAGGGCAATGGCATGCAGTTCGCTTGCTGTCTTGTTTATGAGGCGTATGTGGTAATTTCTGTCAATTACCATGATGGATTCAGTGACACCGTCAATGACTGACTGGAGAAAAGCCCTGATTGACTCAAGTTCATTCTGTGCCTGTTTCAGTTCTGTAATATTATGAGCCACCCTGACAGAACCGATGTAGTTACCCCTGTCATCATTAAGCGGAGTGATGCTGACAAGGTAATGATGATTGGGGCGCTCTTCGTAGATTTCAATGGAATTCCCTTCGCAATATGCAGCAATGGAATCCGGAGAAGTTAGTTCATCAGGGGTCTCAGTGCCATGTACGAGCAGATGAAAATTTTCACCAATGAGATCTTCCGGAGTAGAGTTGAGGTGATCGGCCATACTTTCATTGACGCGCAGAATCCTGTTTCTGCTGTCAAGGATAGTGATCATGTCAGGAACTGTATTAAAAGTCTGCTCCCACTCCATTTTTGCCCGGTTAATTTCTTCCTGGGCCAGCATTCTTTCAGTTATATTACGGGCAATGATCTGTAGTGCAGGTTTGTCGTCAAAGGTAATTGGTTTTTCGGATGCCTCGATAGCAATCCTGGTGCCATCTTTAAGAAATCCGACTGTTTCGTAACGGGTTTCATTGCCATTATCAGGGGCAGAATTGTTGCGTTGGAGTGCATTTTTATCTGGAGCTTTTACTGATTGCATCAAGGACTCAATCTTCATGCCAAGTAATTCATCATACGCAAAGCCGAAAATATCCGGAAAGGACTTATTGGCCCATTTGATTTTCCCATCAATTGAAACCGCTACCCCATCTGCCATTTCTTCAGAAAGATTACGGAACTTCTTTTCGCTTTCTATGAGTGATTCCTCAATCTCCATCCTTTTTTCAAAATCCTGTCTCATGTAGATGGAAAAGATATAAAGGGAGAAGATGGGGAATATGAAAAAAAGAAAAGCCGGGGGAAAGAGCATCTCAGCAAAATATTCAAAACGGTCAAAATAGTTGGTTACACCACCTTCTTTAAGGACATTTGATACCCCCACCAGGAAATAAATAAGAAGGAACAGGGTAAGGAATATTCTCGAGGGGTGGCCCAGCAGGTTTTTTTGAATGCGGAAGGCCAGGAGCAAAGCCAGACCAAAACCGATGGTTGAAAAGATATGGAATATAAAAGTCAGGTCCACTTAAGGCGTCTCCCCAGGGATTGAGATATCCGGACCTTGGTAAAAACTGTCTTGAGAGTATTTAAGTCATTCATTCTTGTGCAAGATGACAATTCATTCATTATGAAAATTTATGCAATGAATAGACC
>JAAXQI010000145.1 GCA_012974315.1 Desulfobacterales bacterium
CATTTCTTCTTCGCTCCGCTCCGCTTAAACCAGTTTGGGCACAGGTCCATTGGTGCCGCTCCAAAACATGGGGATCAATTCGCTCTTTACTCTTTGAAAACAATTTCCGGCCCAGTACCAAAGCCTGGTTAAAGCCCCTCTTGCGCAACCGCTTTGGATGGAGCGGGACAGGAAGAATCAAGTCCGGCTCCGGAAGAGGATGGTGCAGATAGTATTGGCGTGTCAAGGCTGCAAAGGTTTCGAGGCCATGCATCTTTCCGTTGTACTTAAAGACCTTGACAGCCTCTGCCACTGGTGTCTGATAGAAAACAACAGCACGTGCCCGGGTAAAATGCCACCCATGTTTAAGACAATAACCGCAAAGGTGATTCTCTCCTGCATTATTTTTAAATGGTTTGCCGCAGGTCGTGCAAAACGGTGCCTGAATTAACCGGACATTCTGCAGGCACGCCTGGCAGTAAGAAATGTCCAGGCACCCTTGCAGTCCAGTTCCACAGGAAAGGCAGAACAAAGGGAAAAAGGTATTCCTTGCTGCATGGAGAAATTCTTTAATCCCCAGCCAAAGTTCTGTTCTGAAAATATTGCTCATTTTATACGGGATCTTCATGCTTACATCGACAAATGTATAATATAGAGTGAGCTAAAGTGAACTGAAGTGTCAAGTGAGCTAAAGTGTCAAGTGAGCTAAAGTTATAAGTGCCTTTAATGTCTGTGAGACTTTTTACCTATTCATCCTAATTGCAAACCCTGATCGTTTATGCTAAATCTTGCTGCTCTTTCACCACAGATGAGTAGCTTTTACTTAACGATTATAATAAAGGTAACAGTATAAACTCGTTGCTCTAGATACACATTAATAGTTTTTTATTAGTTTTTTCTGATCCTCATCTGTCACTCGTTTAATTAATAAGGAAAGAACATGACCAAGCAAACCATAATATATACAGAAATTGATGAAGCCCCCGCCCTGGCAACCTATTCTCTGCTTCCGATCCTCCAGGCCTATACTAAAGACTCCGGAATCGTCTTTGCAAAAAAAGATATCTCCCTGGCCGGCAGAATCATTGCAAACTTTCCGGACTCCCTGGCCGCAAGCCAGCAAATCCCGGATTTCCTGGCTGAACTCGGCGGTCTCGTCAAGCTACCACAGACCAATATCATCAAACTGCCAAACATCAGTGCTTCCATTCCGCAATTGAAAGCGGCAATCAAAGAGCTGCAGGAAAAAGGATACTCCATTCCAGACTATCCTGAAAAGCCCAAAACTAATGCCGAAAAGGATTTGCAGGCACGCTATGCCAAAGTGCTTGGAAGTGCCGTAAACCCGGTCTTAAGAGAAGGGAACTCTGACCGGCGAGCCGCTGCATCAGTTAAAATGTTCGCCCGTAAGAACCCGCACCGTTTGATGAAAGAGTGGCCACAGGGATCAAAATCACGTGTCGCACACATGACAGGTGGAGATTTCTACGCCAGCGAAAAATCCACTACGGTCAGTGATACTTGCGGGGTGCGGATTGAGTTTATCGGTGATGATGGACAGAGAACCGTGCTCAAGGAAAAAATCGATCTAAAGGCAGGAGAGGTTCTTGATGCTTCGGCCATGAATGTCCGTGAGCTGCGCAAATTTTTTGAAGAACAGATTGACGAAGCCCTGAACGACGAAATTCTGCTCTCGTTGCACCTCAAGGCGACAATGATGAAAGTCTCGGACCCGGTCATGTTCGGTCACTGTGTCGCTGTTTTCTACAAAGAATTTTTTGAAAAACATGCTGCTCTCATTAAAGAGTTGGGGGTTAATGTCAACAATGGCCTGGACGATCTCTACACCAAACTCCAGAGCCTGCCGGAATCACAAAGGACAGAGATAGAAGCAGACATTGAAGGTGTTTATCAAACCCGCCCCAAACTGGCCATGGTTGACTCCAGCAAGGGTATCACCAACCTGCATGTCCCCAACAACATTATTGTCGATGCATCCATGCCCGTCTTCATCCGTGACGGCGGCAGAATGTGGGGGCCGGACGACCGGCTCCAAGACTGCATCGCCATGGTGCCTGACAGGTGTTATGCGACAATCTACCAGGAGGTTGTTGAGGACTGTAAAAAACATGGACCCTTTGATCCTGCCATCATGGGAAGTGTCGCCAACGTCGGCTTGATGGCGCAAAAGGCAGAGGAATACGGGTCCCACGACAAGACCTTCCTGGCACCTGCTAAAGGCACAATCCGCATTATTGACAACTCAGGTGCGACTCTGTTGGAGCAGCCCGTGGAAGAAGGAGATATCTTCAGGTCATGCCAGACAAAGGATGCACCAATTCGGGACTGGGTCAAGCTGGCGGTGACCAGGGCCAGGGCCACCGGCGTCCCGGCGATCTTCTGGCTCGATGAGAAAAGGGGCCATGATGCCGAGATTATTGCAAAGGTGAAAGCCTATCTGCCAGAACACAATACATCCGGCCTGGATATCCGAATCATGAACCCGGTGGAGGCGATGCGCATTTCACTCGCCAGGACCAGAAATAGCGAAGATACCATTGCGGTGACCGGCAATGTCCTGCGTGATTATCTCACCGACCTGTTCCCGATCCTGGAGTTGGGCACCAGTGCCAAAATGCTGTCCATCGTTCCACTTATGAACGGCGGAGGACTTTTTGAGACGGGGGCGGGCGGCTCAGCCCCCAAGCATGTCCAGCAGTTTCTCCAGGAAGGGCATCTGCGCTGGGACTCCCTTGGCGAATTCTGCGCCCTTGTCCCTTCGTTCGAGCATATTTACAGTACATCCAATAATGAAAAGGCACTGATTTTTGCCCAGACCCTTGACCGGGCAATAGGCCGGTTTCTGGAAAACGAAAAGTCGCCTTCCCGCAAGGTTCATGAGCTGGATACCCGTGGCTCCCATTTCTACCTGGCATTATACTGGGCACAAACGCTGGCTGAACAGAACAGGGACAGGGATCTGCAGGCACTCTTTGCAGAAGTGTCACAGAAGCTTGGTGAAAATGAGGAAAAAATTATTGGTGAGCTCAATGGCGCCCAGGGCCAACCTGCTGATATTGGTGGTTATTACCGGCCGGATTACGTAAGGGTAGTCCAGGCGATGCGGCCAAGCTCAACGTTTAATGCAATTGTGGACGGAATTTAGCCCGGATTGTAAGAAAAGCAGGTTGGCGGCCATCCTTTTCAACCTACCCTTCAATCAACTGCAGCAGTTCCTCAGTCTTGTTCTCCATAAGCCGGCGATCACCCCGGCTTTCGACATTCAGGCGCAGTAACGGCTCCGTATTTGATTTCCGCACGTTAAAACGGTAGCCATCGCAGGAAACACTTAAACCATCAGTATAATCCTTTTCGCACGGTATCTCGCTGTATAGCTTTTCAATTCGCGCAACCACCGCATCAGGGTCATCTACCACCCGGTTGATCTCACCACTCACAGGAAAACGTTCCATGCACTCTGCAAGCATTTCCGAAAGTGTCATTTTTGTCCGGCTCAGAAGCTGCCAGACAAGCAACCAGGGAATCATGCCGGAGTCGCAGTAGTTAAAATCCCTGAAATAATGGTGCCCTGACATTTCACCGCCATAGAGAGCATCCACCTCTCTCATTTTGTCCTTTATAAAGGCATGCCCGGTTCTGGCCATGACGGGGACGTGTCCCTCCCTGATAACAATTTCCCTGGTATTCCAGATCAGCCTGGGGTCATGAATTATTTTCTGCGGCTTACTTCTCCCACGTAACATGGCCTGGGCAAGCAAACCGACAAGATAATACCCTTCGACAAAGGCCCCCTTTTCATCGAACAGGAAACAGCGGTCAAAATCGCCATCCCAGGCAATACCGATATCAGCTTTCTCCTGTATGACAGCTCTTGCTGTATTTTCCCTGTTGCCTGGCAGCAGAGGATTGGGGACACCATGGGGAAAACTGCCGTCCGGGTCATGCTGTAACTTTATAAATGTTATGGGCAATCTTTTTTCAAGGAGATCAATTACCGGACCGGCGCATCCGTTCCCTGCATTGACAACAGCCCTGATCGGTTGCAAAAGGTCCGGCTTTATATAACTGAGAAGGTGTTCTACATACTGTTCACGTATACTTGCCTGGTGAATGGACCCCGGTGCGCTTCCTTTTATAAAAGAACCATCAAGGACCATTTTTTGTATATCCACCAACCCGGTATCACTACTTATGGGTCTGGACTCCCGGCGCACAAACTTCATGCCGTTATATTCTGCAGGATTGTGGCTTGCGGTCACCATTATGCCTCCATCAGCATCAAGGGCTCCCGTAGCAAAATATACCTCCTCGGTGCCACAGAGTCCGATATCGAGCACCTCAGCTCCCCCGGTTATTAACCCCTGGGACAGGGCAGATACCAACTCTTTGCTGGAAAGACGGATATCGTAGCCAACGACAACACGACGGGCATTTAAAAAAGAGACAAAAGCTTGCCCAATTTTAAATGCCAGCTCCTCATTTAATTCATCAGGCACCCGGCCCCGAACATCATACGCCTTGAAGCAACTGAGTCTGCTCTCTTGATTATCTTGCATATTTCGCTGTAATTTTGAATACGATTTATTGTTTTTTCCGCTGAAGAAATGGTTGCCTGTTTGATTTTTCTTACCGCAATAAAGTATGGATGGCAACAATTACCGTATGGGGCGCTGGTCAAGCTTCAACTTGACTTCAAATTATAGAGAGGGTAAGTACATAAAAATACATTCTTCTGGCATGCCCGAAGAACTACCTATACTAAGGATTCCCCGGGTTTGAATTACTTGTTACTATTATTTTAATACTATAAATCAACCGAAACAAAGTATACTCATTCAGCGACATGAACAATTCTGAAACATCACCTAAATTGAGCGGCTTGATTATCGGCGGTTCTGGTCTCATCGGCGGTTATCTGCTGCATTATTTTAAAACCAAGACACCTGAAATTGATGTCAGATCCCCGAATAGCAAAAAACTGAGCCTCCGGGATCTTGATGACATCATCAGTTATTTCAAAAGGCAGAAACCGGACTTTGTAATTAATTGTGCTATCACGGCAATTAAAAGCGATGCCTTACTGTCATACGAAGTCAACTACCAGGGCAGCATAAACCTTGCCAGGGCAGCGCTTGCCCTGAACATTCCCTATATCCATATCAGTTCAGCAGCCACCCTGCCTCCAGGCGAGAACCTGACGGAGGAAGACCATCTGCCCCTGGACTCTTCCCTGTCAAATTATGCCAAATCCAAGCTGATGACCGAGATGACCTTAAGGCATATGCATGAAAAGCATGGTCTGCAATACACCCTCATCCGGATGGCTATCGTCTATGGAGCCCACGATCATAAAATCCAGGGTATCAATCGGCTTTTGTTTAATGTTGTCGACAGGGCCATGCCATTCATGCTGACCAAGAAGAAGGGAGTGCTTCACTCATACTCCAATGCCAGCAAAGTTCCTTACTTTATTCACCATATCCTGAAAAACAAAGATGAATTCTCAGGCAAACATTATCACTTTGTCGACCCGGAACCCGTTGATCTCGCCCAGCTCATTTTAACCATTAAGGCTTATATGAACCTCAAAACCCCGCGGGAAATATATATTCCCTACCGTTTAGCCAAAGCGGGGAATAACTTCATGAACCTGGTTATTAAATTTTTTAACCGTATAGGGTATAAGGTCCATGTGCCGGCAGAGATGATTTTTCTGGAAAATTTTTACATGACCCAAACCCTTTCCTGCGAAAAGCTTAAAAATTCAAGCTTTATCGATCCAAATCCCGAGGCAACAATATTTACGGAACTGCCTTACCTTATTAAATATTATATTGCGCGGTGGGAGCATCTGAACATGTTTTCCTCTTTCAGCAGCAAGAAGTTCAGCTCAACTCACGGCGCCAAAAAAATGCCCGACCCGGCCAGCCAAATTGCCGAGACTTTTATCAATTCCCCCTCGAAACTGCTGGATACCATCCATAAAAAAGGTATCGGGCCATTAAAAGAAATCCTGTAAACCCTTTATCCTGATGAAGTTACTTTATACTCTCCGAGCTCTGCTGGTTGTTCCTTTTGCCTTGCTTCTTACCCTGTTTATCAGCATTATGGCACTTTTATGGACTTTAGTCTTACGAAGGGATGCCAATTCAGTGCAAGGGTTGGCTGCCTGGTGGGCAAAATCCATCTGTGCCGCCAGTGGCGTTGTTGTTTCAGTAACCGGAACAGAAAAACTTAATGCAGAAAAACCATATATTTTTGCAGCAAACCATCAGAGCCAGTTTGATATTTTTGCCCTGCAGGGATTTTTGGGAGTCGATTTCCGCTGGCTTGCCAAAAAGGAACTTTTTCAGGTTCCCATATGGGGCCATGCCATGCGCAGGGCGGGATATATTCCAGTTGACCGGTCCCATGGCAGACAGGCCTTAAAAAGCCTTGGTGAGGCTGCACAGAAAATAGCTGCAGGAACTTCAGTTATCATCTTCCCGGAGGGCACAAGAACAAAAGACGGCAAAATGCAGAACTTCAAAGCAGGCGCAATGGTGCTGGCAATTAAATCCGGGGTGGATATTGTTCCAGTGGCAATTAAAGGGACGTATGAAATCCTGCCCAAGGGTAAACTTTTAATAAACCCTGGAAATGTCTCGATTCGCGTTGGGAATCCCATTACAACAAAGAACTACACATCAAAAGACAAACATGGACTGGCTAAAGTTCTGCAGGAAGACGTGGCAAAACTTTTAAGCACTATAACTTCCCATGCAGAGTAGTGATGACAGTTGACTATTCTGGCTGCATACGCTAAAGCTAACCAGTTTAATTGAATACCTAAATCCTTGCATTATTGCAGAATAGCATATGTGCCATTCATTATTGGGTTGAGTAATATTGAGATAAAAAAAGTTCTTGATTACGGATAAAAACGAATAAAAGGCCAAAGAAAATGAAATTACAGTTTGCAGAGCAACTCCGGAAAGCAAAACTCCCGAATCCTTTTCTGCCAAATAACACACGCATCTCCCGGGCTGCTTGTGCTCTTATTCTCCTTTGGGCCAGCGTGCTGCTTTTCACAGTGCCCCTTCCAGCCATGGCAGCTGAAATTTCAAGCACCCTGGTCCTGCCTTTGAAAATAAACAGTCCGGACGACAAGGAAAGTTTGACCAGCGCAATAGACACTGCATTACTTGAAGCTCTTGCTTCCAGTACTTCCGGTCAAAAAGCTTTCAAAATAATGGATAGAGCCGAAGCTGAATCCATTTTTGACTATGATACTGCCTGGCCTCCTGCCTCTGAAGCAATGAAGGAGTTTCACTCTAAGATTGCTCATGATTACAGCTATGTTGCTGCAGGCTCCTTTACAAAACTTGGAGACTCCATCAGTATCGATATTAAAGTGTTTGATCTGCTCGATCCTTCCTCACCTACATTCTATTACCTGGAAGTACAGGAGTTGGAAAATATCAGCCAATCCATGGAAAAAATCACAAATGATATTCTCTCCTATACCAGCCGTTCTTTTCTGATTGCAAGCATAGTTCCTGAAGGGAACAAAAGAATAGACAGCGGGGCTATTTTAAGGAGTATTTCCAGTCGTGCCGGCGACTTATATGAACCGGAACAACTGCGTAACGATTTAAAAAACATTTATAAAATGGGCTATTTTGACGATGTTCGTCTCATGGTGGAAGATACAGAAAAGGGCAAAAAGATCATCCTTGAAGTGAAAGAAAAACCGGTTATCGGCCAGGTTACTATCAGCGGTCAGGATGAACTTAAAGAGGATAAAATCAGAGAAGTGATATCGGTAATGCCCAACTCCATTCTCAATTCCAACAGGATACATGAGGCGGTTGAGAATATCCAGGCCCTTTATAAATCCAAGGGGTTCTACAATACCGAGGTAACCCCGGAACTGGCCTACCCCAAACCAGACAGAGTAGACATTAGCTTTGTCATCAATGAGGGGGAAAAAGTATATATTAAAGAAATACGATTTGCGGGTAACGACTCTTTCAAGGACAGTCAACTTTTCAAGGTCATGGGAACCAAGGAAAAAGGATTTTTATCATGGTTTGACGACTCAGGAGTACTGAAACTTGAAATCCTTGAACAGGATGCTGCCAGAATTTCCGGATTTTATCACCACCATGGCTATATTGAGGCAACGGTAGGAAAACCCGAGGTCACCCAGGAAGGTAAATGGCTCTATGTCACCATTGCAATATCTGAAGGCAATCGCTACAGGGTGGGTAACATCGATTTTGACGGTGACCTCATTGGCGGAAAGGAAGAGTTGCTCTCTCTACTTAAAATCCGGGGCGAAGAATACTTGAGCCGCAATATTCTTCGCCAGGATATCCTTAACCTGAATGATTACTATGCAGAAAATGGGTACGCATTTGCTGAAGCCACTCCAACGATCAACACCAATAAAGAAGAAAAGATTGTTGATATAAATATTCATATAAGCAAAGGAGACCTGGTCTATATCAACAGAGTAACCATCAAGGGCAATACCAGGACCAGGGATAAAGTAATCCGCCGGGAGCTTTTAGTCACGGAGCAGGGAATATTTGATTCCAAGGCATTACGCCAAAGTCACCAGCGGTTGCAAAGGCTTGATTACTTCGAGGATATCAACATTACACCTGAGCCCACAGCTGATAAAACCAAAATGGACTTGAACGTTGAAGTCAAAGAGAAACCCACCGGGGCGTTCAGCGTGGGGGCCGGCTACAGTTCAATTGACAGTATAATGTTCATGGCCGAAATCAGCCAGAACAACTTTATGGGCCGTGGGCAGCGCTTGGCATTGGCTGGCAATATCAGCGGCACATCTGCCAGATACAACCTCGGCTTTACGGAACCCCATTTTTATGACACCCAACTCCTGCTGGGAATCGACCTTTACAACTGGGCGCGTGAATATGATACCTACGACAGGGATTCAAGCGGATTTGGCCTTCGTTTCGGCTATCCTGTCTGGGAGCTATGGAATATGTCCACTGGCTATGGATATGATAACTCTACATTGAGCAATATTGCTAGCAATGCAGCTCCTTCAATCATCGAATCCCAGAATATTAATGTCAGCAGCTTTGTAACCTTAGGTTTGTATCGAGATACCCGTAACGGCACATTTGTTATCACCAGAGGTTCGCTAAACCGCATCAATGTTAAGTATGCTGGCGGCATTCTTGGTGGTGACAGTCAATATACCAAGGTGGAGGGCTCTACAGGCTGGTTCTTCCCGGGTTTTTTCTTTGATGAAACCGCCTTCCACTTTAAACTTTCTGCAGGGGAGGCCTGGGAGAATGAACCCGATAAGCTTCCTGACTATGAAAAATTTTATCTCGGTGGCATCGGTAGCCTCCGCGGTTTTCCAAGCAGGTCCATTGGGGTAACAACAGAAGACCCCCTCAACCCAGGCACTTATTATATAACTGGTGGCAAGATTATGTGGTACACCAATGTGGAGTATCTTTTCCCAATTGTTAAAGCCGGGGGGTTACGAGGAGTAGTATTTTACGACGCCGGCAATGTATATGATGACAGGTGGGATGCTAATGACATCAAACAGGATGTCGGTGCGGGTATTCGCTGGTTGTCACCCATGGGACCGATGCGGCTTGAATGGGCGTATGTCATAAATCCTTTGCCTGGTGAAGATACCAGTAACTGGGAATTCAGCATGGGCGGGGGCTTTTAATTTAAGTCCGCTCTTAATAGCAGGACAAGCACTAATCATATGTAAAGCCACAGGCTTTATTCTCTTTTGCTGCTGCAAAATGCTCCATAAAGCATTCTTATACACCAGATGGATGAGCTCACAGGTTTATTGGCAACTGGCCATCAGCAAATAAATCTTGCCGGCCTGCAAGGCAGCAGTAACGCTTTTGTTGCTGCCCTCCTTGCAACAAATACCAAAAGGCCTCTGCTTTTCATAACACCATCAGAACGTCTGGCCGAACGTGCTGTTCAGGACATCAGTCTCTTTACCAGGCTGCCGGTAATCCTTTACCCCGGATTTGATATTCCCCCCTACACACCGCTATCTCCCGATCAGACTACTATAGCAGAACGGCTCAACACCCTGTACCGCCTCCTTACAGACGATGCACCTCTTATCCTTGTGGCATCGTGTGAATCACTGCTCCGGAGGGTCATACCTAAAAGCACTCTCGGCTCTCTGGCAGAATTAATCATCGTTGGTGAAGATATTGAACAGGACGGTTTAAGCCGCCGCCTGGCTGATCTGGGCTACGAACACCTCTCTCTCGTGCAAACGATCGGAGATTTTTCCATACGGGGTGGAATTGTTGATATCTTCCCGCCTGGCTACGAGGCTCCGGTAAGACTCGACTTTTTCGGTGACACTGTTGAATCGCTCAGGACTTTTGATCCCATCACACAACGGTCTATTCAAGAGATCGAGGAAGCAGTAATTCTTCCAGCAAGTAATATCCTGTTTCCACGGGTTGAATCTAAAAATTTTGCCAGAATTCAATACCGTTTTCAAGATGAAGCCAAAAAACTCAACTGGCCACTTGATGCAGTTGATGCCCTGCTGGATAAAATCAGCAGTGGCCGGAGATTCCCGGGCATTGAATTTTTCCTGCCTCTTTTTTACAACAATGAACATGACAGCCCTTGCCCTTTACAGTATCTAGCTGAGAATACTGTTGTTTTCTTTTCAGATGCAGTTGAAATAAACCGATCAATCGAACTGACATGGGAGCGAATCCAGGCAAATTATAATGAGTCGGTTTCCTCCCGCACCCCTGCACTGCCACCGGAAACGGTTTTTGTTTCACCTGACAGGTTTTCTGAAGAAATAAGCGCTTTTACCCAGGTCAAGGCTCTTGATTTTCTTGAACATGACAAAAACACTTTAAAAACCTTCCACTTTACCTCACAAAACCACCTGCTTATTAAACAGGAAGTTGACCTGCAAAGAAAACAACAGGGAATTCTTCAGCCTCTGGCCAATATACTCAGCCAGTGGCTTGCAAAGGATGAACTGGTTGCCATGGCCTGTCGCTCTCCCCGCCATGCCCTTCATCTTCAGGAGCTATTGAGCCATTATCATATTCCAATACAAACTCAACACGCGCCCCTGGATCTCACTACTCTTCAACAAACCAGGACATCTTCAGCAGTGCTGTTATTTGACCAGCCTCTCTCAGCCGGTTTTGATCTGCGTCTGGATTCTGGCCTGCAAATACATGTCCTGTCCGAAGGTGAGCTGTTTGGAGAACGACGCCTCGGCCCCAGAAAAAAAAGAAGGCCTGCCCAGGAAGAGTTTATCCGCTTTGATGAACTCAACCAGGACGATATTGTTGTGCATAGAGAACACGGCTTAGGTGCTTATCAGGGGTTGGTCACCTTAACACTGAAGGGTATCACCAATGATTTTCTGGAAATTCACTACCGGGGAGAAGACAAGCTCTATGTGCCTGTGGACCGGTTAAATTCAATCAGCAAATACAAGGGAATCTCAGACAAGAGACCCAAGCTGGACAAACTTGGCTCCAAAACATGGTTGCAGGCAAAAAAGAAGATCAAAGAATCAGTCTGGCAGATCGCCCAGGATCTTTTAAAACTCTACGCCAAAAGAGAGCTGCAGGAAGGACTTGCATTCTCACAGCCCGGCGAACTCTTTCATGAACTGGAAGAGTCCTTTCCATATGACGAAACATCAGGGCAGCAGAAAGCTATTAACGAAGTACTGGATGACCTTACATCTGAGCAGATAATGGACCGGCTTGTCTGTGGCGATGTAGGGTATGGCAAGACAGAGGTCGCAGTACGCGCCGCTTTCAAGGCCATTGAGGACGGCTTTCAGGTTGCCATGCTGGTGCCGACCACAGTTTTGGCTGAACAGCATGCAAAGACTTTTCAGGATCGGTTTGCCGGTTTCCCTGTGCATGTTGGAAGCATTAACCGGTTCCGCTCACAGGCAGAACAGAAGAAAATCTTACGCGATCTTAAGGGTGGTCAAATAGATATGCTTATCGGCACCCACCGGATTCTTTCCAAAGATGTGCAGTTTAAAAACCTTGGGCTTCTCATTGTCGACGAAGAGCACCGGTTCGGCGTCAGCCACAAGGAAAAGATGAAACGCTTCAAAGCAGAAGTCAACGTCCTCACCCTCAGTGCCACTCCGATCCCCAGAACATTGCAGCTCTCTCTTTTAGGGGTCAGGGACCTCTCTGTAATAAACACGCCTCCTGAACAGAGACGTCCCGTCAAAACCTTTGTGGCCCGATTTGATGAACTGGTCATCAAAGAGGCAATTACCCGTGAACTGCAGCGGGGCGGCCAGACCTTTCTGGTGCACAACCGGGTGCAGTCCATCCAGGAGATGGCACGCAAGGTTGAAAAACTGGCCCCCCAGGCAAGAATAGCAGTGGCACACGGCCAGATGCCTGCAAAAAAGCTTGAAGAAATCATGTTCCGCTTTGTCAACAAAGAAATTGACGTCCTGGTCTGTACAACAATTATCGAATCAGGCCTCGATATCTCAAGCGCCAACACCATTGTCATCACACGGGCTGACAGGTTGGGCCTGGCTTCAATCCATCAGCTTCGCGGCCGGGTGGGCAGAAGCAGTGAGCAGTCCTATGCGTATCTGCTGGTCCCAAGCCTTGACGGACTTGAAAAAGAAGCCAAAGAACGGTTACGCGCCCTTCTGGACCACTCCGAATTAGGTGGCGGGTTCAAGCTTGCCATGAGCGATCTGCAGATACGCGGGGGCGGCAATATTCTCGGGGTATCACAAAGCGGCCATATTGCAGCCGTTGGCTATGATTTATATCTTGAACTTTTGCAAAATACCGTCTCAGACTTGAAACAGCAGGCTGACAAAAAAGAGGTCATTGAAACAGTTGATCCTGAGATAAATCTGCAGATTTCAGCGTATATACCTGAAAAATACATCCTGGACACTGCGCAGCGCTATATTGCATACCGGAAAATTGCAGGACTGGCAGATGGTTTACAGCTGGAAGACCTGAAAGATGAATTGCAGGACCGGTATGGCCCCTTGCCAGAAGAAACGCAAAACCTTTTTGATATGATGGCCGTAAAAACAAAAATGAAAGAGATCATGATCACCAAACTTGAACAGGGCAAGGATATGCTTGTTTTTTCCTTTCATGAAAAAACACCAATTGGACCTGATAGAATACTTTCCCTCATTGAAAAATCAAAAAACAACATCCGTTTTTCACCCGATGCCAGACTTATGGTCCCTCTCTCAAGCAGGATAACCCATTCCCCCCAGGCAATTCTCCATGCTGCCGATGAAATTATAAATTCTCTGCAGACAGAGGCAGGTTGATTCATATAATAATTTCGTTATTGGGGGACAGATTTCATACTTTTTTCGGGGACGGATTTCAAATTTGTCCCCTTTATCCTGGAAAAACCAGTTAATTCAGCAAATTAGATTTGACATTTTGGTCTGATATTAGTTAGAAACTGAGGTGTTGATTTTAAATACTCTAAAATCAGATATGGTTTTGCGTAATCACTTTATCATGACAGGAAATTTGAACTTCAAGGAGGGGTGAGAATGAAAAGAGTTTTAACTTGTGCAGGGGGACTGCTTCTTTCTTTTGTCTGTGTCTCAGCAGTATATGCAGGGGCAATTGACAACAAGACAAACTGGAGTGCTGA
>JAAXQI010000243.1 GCA_012974315.1 Desulfobacterales bacterium
GCCTGAGTGAAGCAAAATCCAAGGGGTGTGTGGTCGGATTTGATAACCGATTCGGAGGGGGACTGTTTGGAGTCCGTGTCGCAACAGTGCTGTCGAGAGCAGGGTTTAAGATCTATTATGCCGGTGAATCAACTACCGGCGTTCTCTCGGCGGCAGTACTGGAACTTGGCGCGGCGTTTTCAATAAATCTCACCCCCTCGCATAATCCGCTTGAGTATGGAGGATATAAATACAATGCTGCTGATGGTGGTCCTGCTGCTCCTGAGCTGACAGAAAAAATCAAAGCAATTCAGAAATGCGTTCTCCCGCCTTTCTTAATCGTATACTGGTGATATACAGCATGCGTTTCATAAGTTTGATGGCAAGTAGAGAATTATTCAAAATAAGCTCATCCATTTTCTGAACTGAAAGAATAAGGAGCCTGCATGGTTCCATGGCAATAATAGTGGTAGAGCGCGGACCACTATCTATAAATGCCCCCTCTCCCACCATGGCGCCCTTTTCAAGAATGGCAATAATTATATGTTTCCCCCAATATCCTGTTTTCTTTTTAACAGCCAGCTTGCCTGCTGTTAAAAAGCCCACGTAATCTTCAGAATCACCTTCGTTCATAACCACTGCATCCGTCTGCCATTCACGCAATTCCAGGTAGGAGCAAAGTTCATCAATCTCCCCTGGGGAGAGAAAATTGAAGGCCTTCTTGATATCTTCTGTTTGAGCATCACAAGAGATGCAATTTATGGGTTCCATGCTGGCAGATTAGTTTTCCATTTCTGCTTTTTCAAGCTGTTTTGTAATTTTTTCTACCAGACCAGCAAACTGCTCTTTTCTGATTATGGAGTTAAAATCTCTTCGATAATTTGCAACCAAACTCACATTTTCTATCTTTAAATCCTTGATAAGCCATCTCCCCTGGCTCAGCTGCAAACTGTAATCTATCGGGATTTCCAGGTCCTTATCAATTATAGTAGTATATACTCTGGCCTTATCATTTTTTACACGCTGTTCCTTATAAATCACTTTCTGGTCATTAAAAGAATCAATCTTCCCGATATAGCGCTGTTCTATGAGGCTTATAAACAGTCCCACAAAAATGTCCTGTTCTTCGATAGTAAGACTGTTCCAATTTGGCCCCAGAGAACTTCGGGCCATTCCACGAAAATCAAACATTCTGTTAATTACCTGAAGAATAAGTTCTTTGCGCTCCACCTTTTTCTCAGGAGTCTTTAATTCCTCAGACTGCAATACCATGAGAATCTCATCAGTCGACTTTTGCAACTGCACCAGAGGATCATCATTATTCGCTGATGCCAATGTTCTCTCACCGCTCAACAGAACCATTGATAACATCAGCAAGAAAACCCAAAACCAGCTAACCTGTTTACTATATTTGTTCATTGCATCCGCACCCATATTGTTATTTCACCTCTTAATTACAAATCTGCTTCTATTCTTTTATAAGACCGTTTCTATGCTGTTGGTAGGCATCTTTTAAAGCGGCATATGGATCTAAAGCAGTTTCCTTGAACAGCTCATAATCGCCCATGGTTAACGCCGCGTAATTCACCTTTTCAAGAGTCCACGTTCCAACAATTACCTCAGTGTCAAGATCAAGGAATATAAAAGGATGCAAATATGCATCACCAAGTAAGCCTAAAGAATCCCTGAAATTAGAGGGCCCCAGGAATGGCCAATTGATGTAAAATCCGCCCCCTGCACCGTAATAACCCAGGGTCTGCCCGGTATCTTCCCTGGTTGAATTAAGATCAAGAACATCTTTAGCAAAATCACCAAGTCCCAATATACCAACTGTGGAATTAAGAACAAACCGTGCTACTTCCACTGAAGAATCTTTCACCTTTCCCTGAAGCAGACTGTTAACCGCTCTTGTCGGGGACCTGAGATTATCAAAGAAATTTCTGATAGCAATTTGTAAATCCTCAGCAATTATAACAGAGTAACCCTTGGCAACCGGTTTTAAAAGCCAATAATAGAGCTTATCATTAAAATGAAAAAAAACACGATTGAGAGGTTCAAGGGGATCGGCAATTGCATCTTCTTCCCCCCACTCATTACCCCAATTATCCTCCTCTGCCCAGGTATCATCTTCTGCTTCACCGGCAGCTTTATTTGTTTCAAGAGTCACATCAGGCTGTGCACTTGGTGATAGGTCGGCAGTATCATCAGCCCAGGCATGGGTGACAGTAAGCAGCAGAAAAAAAACTACTGCGTGTGCCGAAAACACAATACTTTTCTTTGTTTTAAAATGAATCAATTTTGTTGGACGTGTAAAAAATTCAACAAAAGCATTAGCGCCACCATTACATACCAATCATGTTCTAAACGTTATACGTGTCGTAATTATGCCCCACCGCAAACAAATCAATCAGATTCAAAAATATATTTACTGACAAGCTCTTCAAAATCAATTGAAGATTCGGTGTCAAATATGGTGTCACCTTCTTTCAGCATCTCCTCATCTGCCCCCTGTATGATTTTTATATATTTATCACCGATGAGTCCCTGTGTCCTGATAGAGGCAATGGCATCCGAGGTGATCTTGATATCCTGATTAATCAGCAGGGTAACCTTGGCTTGGCCCTGTTCTCCAAGTCCAACCCGTGCAACCTTGCCAATACCCACCCCGGCTGTCTCAATGACTGCCCCGACTTTAAGGCCTGAGACATTATCAAATTCAGCCTCTAAACTGTAGTTTTTCTCCAAATCAAAAATAGAGAACTCACCCATCTGCAGGGAAAGATAGCCAAATGCCAGAAACCCTGCAATCATAAACAACCCAATGATCAACTCCGTATTAATATTCTTCATCATTCATTTTCCGATTTACTTTGATAAATATGGCCCATAGTCATTTGGACAAAATCCTGAATTACTGGGTCATTGCTCCATTGAATTTCCTCTGAACTGCTGAATATCTTGGCCATGCCTTCATGCATTACCACAATTTGGTCGGCAAGATTGAATATTTTGGGAATATCATGGCTGACAATCAATGCGGTATATCCCCTTTCCTTTTGAATTTTATAAAACAGCATATAGATTTCCCGTGACCTGGCAGGATCCAGTCCAGTGGTTGGCTCATCAAACAACATGATCTTGGGCTCAAGCTGTAATGCCCGTGCCAGGCCGACCCTTTTCAACATACCGCCACTAAGCTGGGCCGGGAATTTATCTTCATGCCCCTTGAGGCCGAACTGCTCAATCGATTCCATCACCCGCTTCCGTATTTCCTGTTTCGGAAGCTTGGTCTTTTCCCTTAATGGCAGAGCGACATTTTCAAAGACTGTCATCGAGTCAAAGGGCGCCACCCCCTGAAACACGACTCCGAAACTAGACCGTATTTCATTAAGTTCACTGGTACTCATAACAGTAACGTCTTTGCCTTCAACAAGAATCTGCCCGGAATCCGGCTTCATCAAACCGAGAATAAGTTTAATCGTAACACTTTTTCCCTGGCCGCTTGCACCTCCAACAACAGTTGTCATCCCAGGCTTTATACTGAAATTAACTCCCCGCAAGACCTTTTGCACAGTACCATTTGCACCCTCAAAGGATTTGTGCACATCGACAAACTGGATAATTGGTTCAATCATAAAAGCAACGCCGTTATCAAATAGTCCCATATCAGGACTGTTATTGATGAAAGTACAACTGCCCGTGTTGTTACACGGCTGACACTCCCTGACCCAAAACCAACACGGGCTCTATACAGCAAAAATCCTTTGCCGGCACAAATCCACACAATGATGAAAGCGAAAAAAAACGATTTAATGATGCCAAGATTGATATCCTGGTTCGCCACACTCTGTTCCATGCCTGAAAAAAAAGCCCCGGGATTTACCCCCAGAAGGATGACCCCGGAAAAATACCCGCCAAAAATACCCACCACATCAAATATCAGGGTAAGCAGTGGGACGGCCACGATAGTTGCCAGAAATTTTGGGGTTATCAGGAACCTGTATGGGTCAATAGCCATACATTCCAGAGCATCAACCTGCTGGGTTATTCTCATGATCCCAAGCTCTGCACACATGGCTGACCCTGCCCTGCCCGTAACCATGAGGGCGGTCAAAACAGGGCCCAATTCACGGATAAGACTCAGTGCAACTGCAGAACCAAGAAGTCCTTCAGAACCAAATTGACTGAGGGTATAGTATCCCTGCACACCAAGAACCATACCGGTGAATGCGGCTGTAAAAAAAATTACAACAAATGAATTCGCCCCTATAAATCGTATTTCATTGAGAAAAGCAGCAAAACGAAAAGGTCTCCGGAAAATTCCGCGAATGGCACCCATAAGGAACAGAGCCAAGCCACCAAGCTCATTAATATGCCACAGGACGTATTCTCCCAGCCTTTCTATCTGTTTCAAAACCATCTGCATAAAATAGTTATTCAAATTATGTAATTA